>CAYWGB010000165.1:0-2515 GCA_964457825.1 uncultured Campylobacterales bacterium
TATCTATTTAGCAAGCATGCAGCATTACCATGAGCATATTTTACAGTCTCTAGCTTATTTAGTTCTGCCTGCAGTCATTATCGACCTATTAAGTTGCTCTATTTTCATAACTTTAGCTACAAACTCTTTACCTAGCTTGGTAAACTGAGTTTCTGCGTCGCTGTCTTTGAAGCTCACTTTATCATCTTTATAGCTCCATTTACCATGATTCTTCTTCATGACATCCAATAGCTGCAACATAATCTCTCCTGATTTTTCATGCTCGGAGAGTAGTTTGGCTATCAACGGGCCTTGGATTTTATTGGCCGCTATTGCACCTTTGATTACTGGGCTACCATGATCTATGGCTGCGATACGCCTATTTAACTCTGCCATCATTTTACTATGATACTCTTTGTATGCTTGTGTCTTTTGTACAAAATCTTGGATTACCTCTTTTTGATCGCCATAGACATCAAGCGATGTCAATGCTTCAGGATCCAAAATCTCTGGGGCTCTGATGTTTTCCAGCGCCTCTTGCCAGCCTATGGCATAATCCTTGGATTTTGCATTGGTCTCCTTGAGAATAGCAAATAGTTTGTCTTCGTCTGCTTTATTTTGTTTTGGATCAGATTTTGGCTCTTCTTTTTGGATTTTTTCTTTAGGTGCTGAGTCGTTTTCCTCTGTGTGTCCTTTTATGGCACTTGACTCATTCATGCTCTGGTTTTCATCATTGGCTTGAGCGACAGGAGCTTGACCAGTGCTGTTGCCTGATGTTGCATATCTATACCCTAGAGCCGCCACCAAGACAGCCGTAATGACAGAAAGTATAATGATAGTCCGTTTAGTGTTTCTCATCTTATTTCCTTCTTTTTTGTAGTTGGGTAATTATATCTATTTTTTTCTAACTAACACAATGTTTTACGATATGCAGAGTCGTACTGCTTCTGTGGCATGAATGATTGTCGTATCAAGCACTTCTATGCTGGAGTCAAAATCCTCTTGGGATAGTAGCATGCCTATCTCTGTGCATCCCAGTATGACCCCACCAATGCCAGGCATTTTGTTTACGATTGAGACATACTCGTTTCTCGAGTCATCTTTGACCTCACCCAAGCAGAGCTCGTTATATATAATCTTGTGTATCGTCTCAATATCTGCTTGGTTTGGGATGATTACCTCTATGCCCTCATCTATGAGAATTTGTTTGTAGAAATCTTCTTGCATGGTAAACTTGGTGCCAAGCAGCCCTACTTTGGTGATGCCTTTTGCTTTGATGGCATCTGCTGTTGCTTTGGCAATATGCAAAAATGGCATATCGATCTGCTCTTGGATTTTGGGTAGCAGTTTGTGCATGGTATTGGTACATATGAGTATGAAATCAGCTCCAGCTTTTTGCAACGCAGACGAAGCATCTGCCAATATCTGAGCTGCTTCATCCCATTTGTCTTGGTGCTGGAGCTGCTCTATCTCTTGGAAATTTAGAGTTATCATTATAGATTTGGCATTGTTTTGTTTGCCTAGCATTGCATTGGTCTGCTCGTTTATTATCTTATAATACAACAAACTAGACTCCCAACTCATACCACCAATCAAACCTATGGTTTTCATCCCTGCCCCTTATTTGTGTGCAATTATATTCTCCAATATATTATTGGTATTTTACTATAACATTCCTATCATATAGAGAGCTTTAGACTCAAGGCATATGACAAGGTTATCCTTTGCATATGATTGTTTAGGTATTGAAAGTGTTGCGGTTGTTATAAATGGGCGATCGAAAAGAGCAAGGAGTAAGTTATTATTACCTGGCTAATGTTCTTTATTTTTTGGCCTCTACGAGCAACAGACTCTCCTACGATTAAAGAATATCGTCATAAAGAGATGACAACAATAGTTAGTTATGGCTGAGCAACTTTCGCATCTTCTTTAAAATTCTCGATGGCGAGAAGCTTATTGCAGGTTTCTTGCTAGCAACACTTGGCAGTATCTCTAGGAAGAAATATGCAAGCCAAAATATTGGATAAAATATATAATACTCTATTTGAAAATTCTTAAATTTATAGCGATGCAAAAACCACTCTTCTGCATTTTTGGCACCCGAGTTATAGCGCAGTACTTCCATGGCAAATATAGCTCCCCAAGCAATATAAACAAAAAGTGCAATTATGGCACCACCCAATACACCGGCCATACTTGCAATTGCTATAAGCAAGAAGACTACATGTGCACGAAAGCTGGAGAACCCAAAAGAGATTAACAAAACTAGTACTGAAACCGTAAGGATTGTCACACCACTGGTAATAAAAAGTTCATGCCAGCCATTTTGTTCTCGGAAGTCAGGTATTAAATATACATTTAAAAGAGCAATGGTTAAGATAGATAAGGCAATAAAGATTAATGAAATGTATTTGTGCATTATTTACTAGCTCCTTGTGTCATATCAATAGAAACCCAAATTTAAATCCAAAGTGCAATTTCTAAACTTTACTCGTCAGCTTGCACCTTATAACTCTACTCCTCGATGAGTACGCTA
>CAYWGB010000166.1:0-2497 GCA_964457825.1 uncultured Campylobacterales bacterium
AGTTGCACGTGTTCTTGGACCAAAAGGTTTAATGCCAAATCCAAAGACTGGAACAGTCACAATGGATGTAGCAACTGCAGTTAAAAATGCAAAAAGTGGGCAAGTCAACTTTAGAGTAGATAAAAAAGGTAATGTGCATGCTGGTCTCGGCAAGGCAAGCTTTAGTGTAGAGCAGCTAAGCGAAAACTTTACTACATTTATGAACGCCATAAATAAAGCAAAGCCGTCAAGCGCAAAAGGTAGATATATAAAAAGTGGTGCACTATCACTAACCATGAGTCCAGCAGTTAAAATGGATACAAGTGAGTTAATGGAGATGAAGTAGAGCAGATTTATCTGCTTTGCATTATTTTCAATAAAGGGCTTATAGGGCTTTTTGTTGAGGGTAATATTTTACTGCTCAATTATCTTAGATTTGAGACAACAGGGGCGAAAGCTTAATATATTTACAGGAAACTGTAATATGTGGTCGAAAGACAACCCGGTTGGAAATCGGAAGGAGAAAAAATGACAAAAACTGAAAAACATCAGTTAGTTGCCGAGATGACCTCTGCTTTTAAAGAAGCTGAAGCTATTATCGTGTGTGACTACAAAGGTATGACGGTTCCAGAACTTGAGAGTGTCAGAGCTAATGCTAGAGCTGAAAATAGTTATGTTAAAGTAATTAAAAACAGATTGGCAGCAATTGCTCTTAAAGATGCTGGATTGGATAATCTTGAGCTTAAAGATACGAACTTGGTCATTTGGGGTGATACTCAGATGGTACCTTGTAAGATCGCTGATAAAGCTGCTACAGAGTTTAAAGATAAGTTTTCTATAAAAACTGGTCTTATTGAAGGCAAAGTTGCAGATTTGGCTACTATTGATGCATTGGCTAAACTACCAAGCAGAGATGAGCTAATCGGTATGTTGTTAAATGTTTGGAATGCTCCAGTAAGAAACTTTACTATTGGATTGCAGGCACTTGCGACACAAAAAGAAGAAGCATAGAGTGGTGAAGACCTCCGGTCTTTTAACATAGATTATAATTGTAATTAAGGAATTAAAATGGCAACAACAAAAGAAGATGTACTTGAGTTTATCTCTAACATGTCAGTACTAGAGCTTTCTGAGCTAGTTAAAGAGTTTGAAGAGAAATTTGGCGTATCAGCACAGGCTACTGTCGTAGCTGCTGCTGGAGCGGATGCAGGTGCTGGAGCAGACGAGCAGACTGAATTTACTGTAGTCCTTACGGATGCAGGAGCTAAGAAAATCAATGCTATTAAAGTGGTTAGAGCTATTACGGGTCTTGGACTTAAAGAGGCAAAAGCTGCTGTTGAAGAGACTCCAAGTGTACTTAAAGAAGGTGTTTCAAAAGAAGAGGCAGAAGATTTCAAAAAGCAAATCGAAGAAGCTGGAGCTACTTGCGAGCTTAAGTAGAACCACTCAAGGCTTTGCTGCCTTGAATAGGATCTAGTGACAAACTATTCAGAGACATCTCATACCCTCGTGCTATAGTTTTTTAGTGCATCCTCAACAATGCAAACCATCTACAATCATCACTTATGTTTGTAGATTATAAAGACTTTTAGTCTTAATCATTTTAAACACCACTACAAAGGTTAGCTAATGTTAAACTCACTTCATTCAGGCAATAGGCTTAGAGTTGATTTTTCTACAACTCCTCGAGAGATAGAGATTCCAAACTTACTACAACTTCACCAGAAAAGTTATGATAACTTTTTAATGTTAAATGCAAAAGACCGTAGCAATAGCATTATTGAGAAAGTATTTAAGGCCTCCTTTCCTATACACGATCAACAAAACAGGATTACACTTGACTACAAAGGCATTGATATAGTCAAGCCTAAGTATACAGTTAGAGAGTGTATGGAAAGAGGGTTGACCTATTCTGTCTCGCTTAAGGTAAATATTGCTCTTACTATTTGGAACAGAGATGAAAAGACAGGTGAAAGACTAGATCCAAAAGAGATAAAAGAGCAGGGTGTGTATGTCAGGGATATTCCCCTGATGACAAATAGAACATCTTTTATAGTAAATGGTGTTGAGAGAGTTATTGTAAACCAACTACACAGATCTCCGGGTGTTATTTTTAAAGAGACAGAGGCAACTACTGTAGCTAACAAGCTAATCTATTCAGCACAAATTATTCCTGATAGAGGTAGCTGGCTATATTTTGAATATGATGCAAAAGATATTTTGTACGCACGAATCAATAAACGTAGAAAAATACCTGTCACTATTTTATTTAGAGCTTTGGATTACACAAAAGAAGATATTATTAAAATGTTCTACTCTGTGCAGGAAATAAGCATTAAAGATAATAGATTCTTGGTTCGATATAACCCAGATAGTTTACTGGCTAGATCTGAGCGAGATGTGTTGGATGCTGATGGTAATATTATAGTACATGCCGGAAAAAGACTAACCAAGAAGAAAGCACAAAAATTGCAAGAAGATGGTCTGGAGTGGATAGAGTACCCACTAGAAGTCTTAA
>CAYWGB010000167.1:0-2496 GCA_964457825.1 uncultured Campylobacterales bacterium
CCTGCTTTGCCAGCTCCTCTAACATTGGCTCTGTAAGGCATGATAATAGTGTCTGGCATATGCGCCTCTGCAGATATGTCAAGTATGGCAATGTTGATATTGTTGTGTATGATATCCAATACTGTTGCCACAAGCACACCAGCTTCCCAGCCTATAGCTTCTCCTGGCTCTAGATATAGTTTTAGATGAGGATGTCTAGATTTAAAATCATTTAGCAGAGTTATTAGATGCTCTAATTCATATCCATCCTTGGTGATATGGTGTCCTCCGCCAAAATTTACCCACTCAAGAGAGTCTAGATATGAGCCAAATTTCTCTTCAAATGCACTAAGGACTATTTGGAATGATGATGCATCTTGTTCGCACAAGGCATGAAAATGTAGACCATTAATATTTTTTAATATCTTATTGCTTATGTCAGGGCTTTTTACGCCTAATCTGGAGTTTATTCCGCATGGATTATAAAGCTCTACAGGAGAGAGTGAGACTTCGGGGTTTACTCTGAGTCCTATAGAGATATTGGAGTTTGCATCTCTTGTGATAGGGGCTAGATGCTCTAACTGAGAGAGAGAATTAAAGACAATATGGTTTGAGATTTGAGCTATTTGCTCTATATCATCTTTTTTATATGCAGGCGAGTATGTATGGGTCTCTAGCCCAAACTTTTTCTCAGATAGTATCGCCTCATGTAGCCCACTGGCACAACACCCATCCAGATACTCTCTTATGACACCAAATGAGCTTGAGATAGCATAGCCTTTTAGAGCCAAGAGTATCTTGGCATCGGTATGTTTTTTGATATAGCTTAATTTTTGTAGATTTAACTCTAAAAGATGCTCTTCTAATAACCAACAAGGAGAGGGCAGAGTATCCATGATATTTTTTGTTATGTGAGAGATTTTCTGATTTTGCATTACTATTGGGCTAATTTCATTCTGGCAAGCAGGCCAGCCGTAGTGGTATATCCAGTCTCAGTAAAACTTAGTTTGCCATCGCTGTCATATATGAAAGATGTGGGATAGATAGTCACATTGAATTTTTTTGCTAGACTGCCATCTGTATCATTTATGACCGGATATGATATCCCTTCTTTTTCTAGCCACTTTTTGATGTCGCTATTGCTACCGCTATTTACTGCTATAGTGATGACATTATATCTTTGCGAGACGCTAGCTATGTTGCCTGCTTCTTGTTTGCAGATTGGGCACCATGTGCCCCAAAAATGAATCATCAATGGCTTTGACTTGGCATCAAGGGTACTAAAACTGCTTCCATCTACCAAGGTGGTATTTATAGTAGGTACTTCATTGCTATCAAGTTTTGGAGCCCTGAAGTAGTTTATGCTGTAGCTGATGACAATAAAGAGAGCAAAAAAGCTCAATAGATTTCTAAATATCTGTAAAATTTTTTTCATTTGTTATTATATCCAAGAGTTTTAAATATACAAATGTATGACAATTTGACATATTTTTCTTATCATGCGGCCAACTTGGCTATACTGCTGTCATGAAAAAGATACAGATACTCAAAAAACAGTTCGGACATGACACCTTTCGCCCTATGCAAGAAGATGTTGTAGATGCCATACTTGATGGTCAAGATGTACTGATGATACTACCAACAGGTGGAGGAAAGTCATTATGCTATCAGCTCCCCACACTTTTGATGAATGGAGTTACGGTTGTAGTTTCTCCACTATTGGCTCTAATGCATGATCAAGTGCTTGCGCTACAATCAAACAATATCAACGCGCAGATGCTTAGCTCAATGCAGACACTTGAAGAGGTGTATGAGATAGAACGATCTCTTCGATCTGGAGAGATTACGCTTCTGTACGTTGCACCGGAGAGATTTCAAAATGAGTACTTTTTGTCACTGTTGCAAGATATCGATATAAACTTTTTTGTTGTTGACGAGGCACACTGTGTTAGCGAATGGGGGCATGAGTTTAGGGAGGATTATCGTAAATTATCTCTCCTTAGGAACAATTTTACGAATACACCAATCGCAGCCTTTACAGCAACTGCTACCAATACTGTAGAGAGTGATATCGTCACTCAACTGAAACTAAACAACCCAGCTAGAGTGCGAGGTAGCCTTTTTAGAGAGAACCTATTCATAAAAGCAGAACATAGGATAGGAGATGGCAAGGATCAGTTACTTACCTTCTTAGATAACTATGTTGATCAATCAGGCATCATATATACCTTCTCTAGAAAGTCTACAGAATCAATAGCTGGTTTTTTAAACAGCAATGGGATTGCAGCAAGAGCATACCATGCAGGGCTGGCAACAAAAGAGAAAAATAAAACATTTGCTGATTTTGTATGCGATAAAGTGCAGATAGTAGTAGCGACAATAGCGTTTGGTATGGGCATTGACAAGAGTAATATCAGATTTGTTGTACATATGAGTATGCCAAAAAGCATCGAGAGCTACTATCAAGAGATTGGTCGTGCAGGTAGAGATGGTTTGGACTCTCAGACGCTGTTGCTC
>CAYWGB010000168.1:0-2440 GCA_964457825.1 uncultured Campylobacterales bacterium
TTCTAGGTTCAAGTACTTTGCGAAGTTCTATATTATCCTCTTCATCTGCACCCTCCGGCACAGAATCATCAGGAAAGTTAGGCATAGCAAGCGCAACTTCATGTAGTGCATCCTGTGCAGCCCTGACTCTCTCTTGCGCAGGCACTATCGCCTCTTTATTGGCATCGACTTTGGCTTTAAGCTCAGTAATATCTTTGCCTTCTCGCATATACTGCCCAAATAGTTTCGACATTTGATTTTGTTCTGTCTGCATAGATTCTAGCTCTTGATTGGCCTCTTTTAGAGAGACAAACAACTCTCTAAGCCGGGCCAATATCTCGCCAGAGACACCTTTTTTAGCAAGCCTGCTGCTCGCTTCATCAAAATTATTTTGCAAATATTTCAAGTCAATCATCAAAATTACCTAGTGTTAAATTATCAAATTATAGTAGAATTTTTGTAAGAGAGTGGCAAAGAAAAGAGATTATCGCACATTATGGCATCGGATAATCTCTCAGATATTAAAAAGCGTAATCCAGTCCAACACTTAATGACCCAATACTATCTAGCTCATTTGGAATTGCGATATTGTATCGGTAACCCAAATCAAGTGACCAGCTTGAAGTCAGATCAAACAGTGCTCCGGCTTCTCCACCCATTGTGAACCCATGATTACCTATGCCTTTAGATGAATCATAATTGAGATAACCCAAGTTTGCACCAATATATGGTCTGATAGAGTACTGATTTAGCTCCTCTATCTGAATAAAATAATCCATTTGAGCTAGTAACCTCTCATATGTTTGGTCATCCTCGTCACTAGTAGCAAAGTCAAACAAAAACATAGATCTCCACGCCCTAGTCTCCGCTCCAAGTCTGAGTCCAAATGAGGCACTACCGCCATCATAGCCAGTACCATGCTTGCCTGTATTTCCCGTGACAGATGTCGCACCTATCTCGATACCAACTGTTCTCTTTTCAAATTCACCACCGATACAACAGTTGTTCGCAGTAGCATATATGTCGCCTGCTGAGATAAACAGTGTTGTCAAAATCGATAATATAGCAATCTTTTTCATCATGAGCCTCCTAGCGGTTTCTATTGATTCAGATAGAGAATAACATATTTAATATTAAAAAATCTTAAAATAGATACTTATTCATATGTAGAAATAGAATTATACGACTACAGTTTGGTATTGCTTGATTATTGCTAAATAAATGATGATTGTGTAATGAGAAATAAGTGGTAGCAAGAGGGGAACTCGAATCCCCGACCTCCGGCTTATGAGACCAGCGCTCTAACCAGCTGAGCTACCTTGCCACTTAATAAAGAGACGAAATATTACCCTAATTATCTTTAATTCTTGGCATAAATCTTACAAGTTTTAAAAGGTTTAGTCATATTGACTCAATCTTTTGCTTAAAAGTATTGACTTGTTTGCAAAAATTGACTAGAATGCGACCATATTATTCAAAGGAGAAAAATATGAATTTCAAACCATTAGCCAACAGAGTATTGGTTCAAAGAGAAGAAGAGGTAACAACTACAGCTTCAGGCATAATATTACCAGACAATGCAGCAGAAAAACCACAACAAGGCAAAGTAATCGCCACAGGCAACGATGCCAAAGATGAGGGCATTAGCGATGGAGATACAGTAGTATTTGGCAAATACGGAGGCACAGAAATAGTGCTAGAGGGTGAAGAGTATATCATACTAAGCAGCGATGATATTTTAGGCATAATCAAATAGATAACCACTAACTACAACAAGGAGTAACAATGGCAAAAGAGATATTTTTTTCAGATACAGCTAGAAACGGACTATATTCAGGTGTTAGCAAACTAGCAAACGCGGTCAAAGTAACAATGGGCCCAAGAGGTAGAAATGTGTTGATCCAGAAGAGTTTTGGAGCACCTAGCATCACAAAAGATGGTGTGAGTGTTGCTAGAGAGATCGAACTGGAAGATTCGCTAGAAAACATGGGAGCTCAACTAGTAAAAGAGGTAGCATCCAACACGGCGGATGAGGCAGGAGATGGTACTACTACAGCCACTGTACTGGCACAGTCTATTTTCAAAGAGGGTCTTCGAAACATCACAGCAGGAGCTAATCCTATCGAAGTAAAAAGAGGCATGGACAAAGCGACCACAGCTATCATAGAAGAGCTCAAAAAAATCTCAAAAGAGGTCAAGGGCAAAAAAGAGATAGCACAAGTAGCAACGATCTCTGCAAACTCCGATGAGAACATTGGAAACCTAATAGCTGAAGCGATGGAAAAAGTAGGTAAAGATGGTGTAATTACTGTAGAAGAAGCAAAGGGTATCAATGACGAACTTGACGTCGTAGAGGGCATGCAGTTTGACAGAGGATACCTCTCTCCATATTTTATCACAAACTCAGAGAAGATGACTACAGAGATGGAAAACCCACTACTACTTATCACAGATAGCAAAA
>CAYWGB010000169.1:0-2439 GCA_964457825.1 uncultured Campylobacterales bacterium
CACACCTATTTTGGGTGTCAGAGTGGTAAATTCATAATTGGCCACCTTTGGCCTAGCATTTGATAGTGTAGATATAAGTGTTGACTTTCCTACATTTGGAAAACCCACCAAACCAACATCTGCTATGAGCTTCATCTCCAATCTCACTTCTCTACTTTCACCAGGCAAGCCGGGCTGTGCATATGTAGGTCTTTGATTTGTGGAGTTTTTAAAGTGGGTATTTCCCAGTCCACCTTTACCACCATCGAGAAACTTTATCACCTCTCCCTCTTCTAGTAAGTCCAAAAGCATTTCTCCACTCTCCATATCGACAACCTGTGTACCAGGAGGCACTATGATAATAGTATCTTGACCTTTTCTGCCTGATCTGTTTCTGCCTTCACCAGGGCGACCATTTTCTGCTTTTATGGCCCTGCGGCCTCTTAGGGCGGATAGCGTATCTGTGTTGTTATCTATCTTGAACCAGATAGAACCACCTCTTCCGCCGTCACCACCATCTGGGCCGCCATTTACTACAAATTTCTCTGTCCAAAACGAAACACAACCTGCGCCACCCTTGCCAGAAGTAATTGTTAACTCTACACTATCTATAAACATACAAACCTCAATCTTTTTTAATATCATTACAACACTATGCTAGAATTATACCCAAATTAAGCATCATCGCATGCTATCCGCAGAGCTATTACGTTTCACCCTTTCTAATGAGCTCTCAATGTTGTTTAATCTTTTTTTACAAACATGAAATATATCCACAATGTTGTGCCATACACAAAAATACTCAATACAACAACTCCAATAGTCACAGCCTCAAACAAATCTTTGTACGGCACACCATTGGGCAGCATATGAACCAATATGATAGATAATGCCCCCTTCATTCCGCTAAAAGTAAGCAAAAACCATCCGTCTTTGCCCACTGGTTCTATATGTTTAGATTTGGCACCAAGTAGCGCAAATTTTGCCATCGATAGAGCTCGTATCAATGTAGTCACTCCAAACATTATTAATATTTCACCTTTATACTCCATCAGCTTATCAATATCAACAATCTCAGCCAAGACAAAAAATATGATAGCAGTAGCAACATAGCCAAGTTCACTGGCCATATCGTATATATACCTCATACGCTCTTGTGCAATCGCCTCTACTTTATGAAGTCTCATTCTCTTATATGCTTTGCTTATTTTACTCTCTGACAAATTATTAACAGTACTATCGATATCCATATCCACAAAGACCTTTGTCCCTATAATGGCAATTATCAACGTCAATATACCACTAAGATGAAAATGTTCTGCTAGCACATATGCGGCATAAGCCTCGACCACAAATGTCATAAATTCGCTTCTTTTATCGTTGAATAGTTTCATAAATAGATAAAAGAGAGCAGCCAATACGAGCCCCAACACAGAACTAAATAGTAAAACTTTCAAGGCAGAGCTAGAAGCCTGCATAAAACTCATCTCACCACTAAGCATCCATGGCAACCCTATAAAAAAATATGCTATAACAGCGGTAGCATCATTACCTAATGACTCACCCTCTATCATCACCTTGACTTGATGTGGTACATTTTTAAATTGTGACAGCACCGACTGAACACTCACGGCATCTGTTGCCATATTAATAGCAAACAAAGAAACATATGCACCGATACTCAATCCTTCGAATATATCTAAATAGTACAAACTCGTCCCGGCAGCTATGGATATGGCGACAGAGACAACGGCAAGGTAAAATATCTCCAAACCGTATTTTTTAATATCGGCAAAATGCAAATGCAGGGCATCCGACATAAAAATGAGAGGAATACAAAATATGATTAATGCATCAAAAGAGCCCTTCATGTCAATAGGTACAAAATGTGGAAAAAATTTGTATATAGCATATGAACCAAGCAGCAGCAAAAATACTGATGGTATTTTTAGTTTGGTAGCAAACGCAGTTGTTACAATAACAAGCATCAGTATTGTTATAGTCGTTATCTCTGGTGCAAATGAGTGCATTAATTGTCCTTAGTATGCAATATAATCAATTAAGACTTTTGTGGATTAAAATTATGAAAGATATTTTACTATGATTTTATAAAGAAGACTCTCAAGCGGAGCTTGGAGCTTGCCAGTTTTGCAAAATTATGCAGGTACTACTGATACCTTTTTTTGTTTAGAGGTTCTATTCTCAAACTTAACAACACCCTCAACAAGTGCAAATAAAGTATGGTCTTTGCCCATACCTACACCGTTACCAGGATGTACCTTTGTGCCTCTTTGTCTGATGATGATATTACCAGGTATTACTGCTTCTCCACCATACTTTTTGACGCCTAGACGACGACCAGCTGAATCACGATTATTCTGAGTTGACCCTTGACCTTTTTTGTGTGCCATTTCTTCTCCTTATCCTACTTTTGTTATGCTTACTCTAGTGAAGTCTCTT
>CAYWGB010000170.1:0-2427 GCA_964457825.1 uncultured Campylobacterales bacterium
GGAGTACTCCACGGACAGCTAAGCTACCTACTCCAAGATGATGATGGCCAAATCCAAGAAGCTCACTCCGTATCTGCAGGTCTCGACTACCCCGGCATAGGCCCAGAACATGCATATCTCAAGGATAACAATCTAGTAACATATGATCATATCACAGATGACCAAGCCATAGAAGCATTTATCTGGCTAAGTCAAACAGAGGGCATCATACCAGCATTTGAAAGCTCACATGCCATAGCCTACCTAAAGAAACTAAATCCAGATGAGATAAAAGGCCAAACTATCCTAGTCAACCTCTCAGGCAGAGGAGACAAAGACATGATGCAAGCCAAGGACTTATTAGGAGATATGTTCGCATAGAGCGACTATCTGCATTTATTACTTTTTGCTATACTATTTACAATACAACTAAAATCATTCACAAAAAAGGCAAGCAATGAACTACCAAATTATAAACGAACTGATCACCAATATTCAAGCAGATTTAGAGTTAATCATTGTAATCGATGGCAACCTAAAGCATGAGTTCGTCTCAGACAGAAAACTGCTAAAAAAAGCAAACTTCAAAGGCTCACAAGATGAGATATGTCTACTGGTTAGCAAAAATAGACTCTATGTAGGGGCTGACTCTCTCAAGGGCTCAGATATTCGCCCTGCAGTAGCTACAGCTATACGCTCCCTCATAGGTAATAAGGCGTATAAACATATCAAAATAGCTACATATCTTAGCCATCCAAAATGCACTGCTTCCATGCGAGCTATGGTAGAGGGCATAGGACTAGGTACCTATAGCTATAATCGCTACAAATCTAAAAAGAGCAAATCATACATAACAGATATAACCATCTCAATGCAAGGATTCAACGCACACGAAGCAAGCATAGAGAGCCTTACTAGAGCCACACACAATGCAGATATCACGGCTACATGCACAAACTTTACGAGAGATATCGTAAACACTACACCAGAGGATTGCTACCCTCAAACTCTCGCAAATATAGCAAAAAAAATAGCAAAAAACTCCTCGTTGGAGTGCGATATTTTAAAGATCAAAGATATCAAGTCTCAAAAGATGGATGCTCTTTTGGCCGTTGCTAGAGCCAGTAGGCACGAGCCAAAAGTAATCCACCTCTCCCATAAACCAAAAAATCCAAAAGCAGTGGTGTCATTGGTAGGAAAAGGACTCACATATGACAGTGGTGGGCTAAGTCTAAAGCCAGCTGATTTCATGGTCACTATGAAATCTGACAAGAGTGGTGCTAGTGCTGTGTTAGGTATGATGAAAGCTGTATCCGAGCTCAATCTTCCAATTGAGGTTCACGGCTTCATTGGTGCAGTTGAGAACATGATAGGAGGAGATGCCTATAAGCCTGATGATGTCTTAAAAGCAAAAAACGGCAAGACCATAGAGGTACGCAATACAGATGCTGAGGGGCGATTGGTCTTGGCAGATATGCTCTGCTATGCACAACAAGAGGTGCAGGCTGATTATATCATGGATTTTGCCACACTCACAGGAGCGTGTGTAGTAGGAGTAGGACACTACACATCTGGTGTCATGAGCAACAATCCCAAAGTCTCATCTCTTATACTTGAGTCAGCAACTAATTCAGGAGAACTTGCCACTAAACTTGATTTTAATAGATACCTAAAAAAGAGTCTCAAATCAAACATCGCCGATATCTGCAATATCTCAAACACTAGATACGGTGGAGCCATAACAGCAGGACAATTTCTGAATGAATTTATTGATGATAAACATAGTGACAGTTGGGCACATATCGACATAGCAGGCCCGGCTTTTGTGGAGCATGAGTGGGGAGAAAACCCGCATGGTGCCAGTGGTGCAGGTGTCAGAACCATCATCAGACTCCTGGAAAAACTATCTCGTGGCGATTCCCACTAAATCAGATGTCTCTCGCTACACTAGGACTATCTCCTAGCCTATTAAAAGCAACCAAGGAGCTAGGATACACAAAGGCTACCCCTATCCAAACAGAGCTGATTCCAGCCATCTTGCAAGGGCGAGATATACTTGCTGGTGCCCATACTGGCACTGGCAAAACGGCTGCATTTCTACTGCCAAGCATAGAGTCAAATAAATCAAACCATACAGGTCACTATCCCAAAATTTTAGTCTTGGTTCCCACTAAAGAACTAGCCCGTCAAGTCCATAAAAATGCACAATATTATGCAAAATATACAAATTTAATACCTCTTCTAATATCTGGAGGTAAAAACTCTAAAGTACAATCTAAGGCTCTAAAAAATGGTGTCGATATTATCATAGCAACCACTGGTAAGCTCATTGAACATATAGAGAGTAAGGCTATCTCTCTAGATGCCATAAATACATACATAATAGACGAGGCTGACACTATGTTGGATATGGGCTTTTTACCACAGATAAACCTCATCACCTCTAAG
>CAYWGB010000171.1:0-2422 GCA_964457825.1 uncultured Campylobacterales bacterium
TCAACTACTTGACAAAATAGCTACAAATACAAGACGTCTTGCCAAGAGGCAAGTCACCTTTAACAAGTCTCAGTTTGACGATATCCATAGAGATACAGCTCAAAGTCTGAGCAGACTAATACTCTAGGCTATATTTTAATATCCGCTTGCACTAACCATCTTGACAACAAATTCAGTAACCGGCTGAACATAGAATATAGCAAATACCGTTGCCAACAATAATAATCCTACAATCGAGACCATTGATTTGGAGTATTTACTATATATAGCATATTTCTCTCCATCTATCGCAGGCTTCAAGAACATATATACAATTAGTTTCAGGTAGTAGTAGGCTGCTATAGCACTATTTAAAACCATGATAATAGCCAATATGATATATTTTATCTCTTCCGTCTCTGCTCCATAATCAACAACTGATCTAATGAGATACAGTTTGCCCCAAAAGAGGCTAAAAGGTGGTACTCCAGCCAGTGAAAGCATAAATATACCCATTGCGACAGCAGCTATAGGGGATCTTGTTATAAGGCCGGAAAATTTCTTGAATGGGTGATTGTATCTGTCGTGGTGGCGATTTTTGTCATCTCTAGAAATCCATAGCATAGCAAATGCGCCAATATTAGTCGCCATAAACAAGAAATAGTATAAAAATATACTACTATCACCCTCTGTTGTGCCAAGTGCTAATGCAGCCATAGCAAAACCGGCGTGCGAGATAGATGAGTATGCCAACATACGTTTGACGTCCTCTTGGACTAGTGCCATCATATTTGCCAGAGTCATTGTAACTGCAGCAACAATAATAATAAGGTAAGAAATAGTCTCTACATCAAAGTTTATATAAAGACCAAGCACTCTCATTGCTACAACCATCATGGCAAGTTTTGGAATCACAGACATATAACCTGCCATTGGTGCCGAGGATCCCTCATACACATCTGGTGCCCATGTATGGAATGGAAAGAGAGAAACTTTAAATCCTATTGCTACTAACATCAAAATCGCTCCACCAATTGCACCCTGCATAAATCCATCTTGTAATAGTTGACTCTGAAATATTCTAGAGACTTCTGTGATGCTAACGGAACCTGTCGTTGCATATATTACAGCTGAACCCATCAAAAAGAATCCTGCAGCCATAGCACCCATCGTAAAGTATTTCACTGCAGCCTCGTATGAATACTTTGTATTATGCATTGCAACCAATGTATATAGTGCTAAGGATGATGTCTCTAGTCCTACAAAAATCATAATCAAATTATCGCTAGAGACCATAAATTGGAACCCTGCAGCCATAAACAAGAAAAGAGCAAAATATTCAGGATACTTATACTCATGAGTCTCTTTTCCTTTGGCTCTTAGAGCAAAAGGTATCATCACCAATGAACCTAGGACCACAGTTACTTGGCCTAGTATAGAGATACCATCTATAAGTACCATATCAAAGAATCCACGCTGACCAACATCTTGCCCAAATATGGCACATAAATCCATGAGAAGTACTGTGATAGTTATCATTGCGTAAAATGATTTATCCAAATTCTTCTTGAATAGATCTAGTATTATAATAAATAGTCCACCAATAATTGCTACAGACATAGGTAGCAGTGTCATAACATTTAAAGACTCGACGCTAACCGAGATTGGCTCTAATGCTAACATCATTTCACCTCCTTGACCATTTTACTTACTACAATGGTCTCTTTTGCTTCTTTTGTTTTGGCTTTTGTGTGCATAAACTGCACCAGTGCCTGTACTGAATTATCAATTGGACCTAGCACAGGTTTAGGATATATACCTAACCATACTACAATTCCCACCAATGGCAATAATGCTACCATCTCTGTACTATCTAGATCTTTAAGTGACTTATTGTCTTCATTTGTTACTGGGCCATAAAAGGTTCTCTTGTAGACATTTAACATATATACCGCACCCAAGATAATCGATGTTCCTGCTAGGATAGTCATCACGGGAGATATCTTATAAAAACCTGCTAACGATAGATATTCACCAACAAAGCCAATCGTAAGTGGTAGACCAACAGATGCCATCAACATAATACCAAATACCACAGCATATTTAGGCATAACTGCAGCCAAACCACCAAATTGGCTCATCTGTTTAGTGTGTGTTCTATCATATATCATTCCAACCAACAAAAATAGTGCCCCTGAAACGATACCATGTGATAACATTAAAAATACCGATCCCGAGATTCCTTCCGCATTCATGGCAAATGTACCTATGATTATAACACCCATGTGTGATATGGAGGAGTAAGCAATCGTCTGTTTAATATCCTCTTGTGCATATGCAACCATAGCCGTATAGATAATCATAATCAAAGCCAATATTGCGACAGGCACTAAATAAGCTACTGATGCATCCGGAAAGAGGGGTAAAGAGAATCTAATAAATA
>CAYWGB010000172.1:0-2393 GCA_964457825.1 uncultured Campylobacterales bacterium
ACATGTAATCTGTCTTGATTTTTCCAGTTTAGTTTTGCCAATAGAAGGTATCCAAACGCAATATATGATATCCATATAGCCGAGCTAATCCAACCTATTCTATAGTCACCCTTTAGTGCAAATATCAAAAACAGTAAAATTCCCAGACCAGCAGGTATCTGCAAGTAGATGATATTTTCTATAAAACCCCATTGGCAGCGTCTAAATAGTATATAGAGTGCGACAGAGACTATCAAGATTGACGCAATCAAGCAAGGACAATCTACTGCAGTACTATTGCTAAAGAGCGCATATGTTGAGAGTATGGCCACCAAAGTACTCAGGGTTAAAAATATTTTATCAAAATTGGCATCTAATTCTAGTTTTGTGTTTTTTAAATTTAAACTTGCAAAAATTAGCGCTATAGCAATAGCAATATACCCAAAATAAAGAGTGGTATCCGTATGATGATTAAGATTATTAAATAGATATAGTCCAGCTGAGAGTAGCAAGACCGTTTCACCAAAATATCGACTAATTTTGTTATTTTGCTTGATGGATAGCCAAATCACCAAGCTGCCCTCAAATGCCCATAGTAAAGAAGTAATATTTTTATCAAAATAGTAGACAATTGCCATGGCAATAAAAATTGTGCCTATTGCAAAATAAGATTGTGATAGTAGCTCCCTCTTGTTTTTAAATGTAAACCAAAGCCCAAAATATAGCGCAGATAGAGCTATGGAGCCAACTGTATCACCATTGGTAAAATCTTTTACCAAAAAGTGCTGGAGCGAGAAGAAAACAGTTGGCAGACCAAAAGTAAGAGTAGTGTCGATTATTCCCTTTGGGTTATATTTTTGATTTTTTACGAACAAAATCGAGATTGCCAAGTAGAGCAAAAAGTTAAAAATCAGAAAACTCTCGCTAGCTGCGAATTTATCTGGTGCATATCTTATGACTCCCCAAGTAGTGCCTATTACAAAGGTAAATATAAAGCCTGCTAAATTCAAGGCTCTCCAGGTCTTTTTGTAGGAGATAATAAAAATACCGACATTTAACAATGCATAATAAGCAAACAGAAGCCTATAGTCACCATCTCCAGTAGATGCAAGGATAGGCGCTAAAAATCCACCGATGATAGAAAATATTGCAAGCTCTGGGCTATCTTGAGTAAGTGCCAAAAGTGAACCCATAGCTACAATAATCAGCATCAAAATAAATGCATTATCTAGAGGTATTAGGTTATAAAATTTGGATGTGCTATAAATCGTCAAATAGAGCACCGCGATACCTAGACCCTGTATTATCATGGAGTAGGTTTTATTCTTGGTGCGCAGAAGATATCCGACTGAGATAACCGCGATACCTAGAATAGCTAGTGCTGTAAAACGTGTTTTTATGCCGATAATGCTATTGGTAATAGCATATTTGGTTAGAAATGCTAAACCAAAAAATAGAACAATAGCGCCTATCTTTACTAAGATATTATCTAGGCTAAATAGTGACTTTATAAACCGGTGTTTATTTTTAATATATTCTTGTTTGGGGATGTGCTCTTTTTTGATAGATGCTATTTGAGATACTGTATTGTCTGGATTTGACTCTGTAGATATAGAGGTTTCTACAGACTCCATAGTAGCACTCTGTGGAGAGGAGTGCTCTGTTGTTTCTTTGATATTACTCATATCCCCTAAAATATTTTTTAGATGATTTAGTTCATCTTTGAGGCTAGAAAATGCTTTGTTTATAGCACTAATCTTTGAAGATATAAAAAAGATTATGACAAACTGTACTGCTGATATCAGCATCAATAACTTTAACATTTTTTTCCTTTTTAGATACCTTATGCTCAAAGTAGAGTTTTGAAACTGCCATATTTTGGGTAAATTGTACCATAAAGTAACACATGGTTGATATATATCTCGTCTCTAGGCTATAACTCATAGATAATGAAGTAAAACAATAAGACAATATAATAAATAAATAAAAAGGAGAGACAATGAGGGTAAAGATGAAGATGTTTAATAAGCATATATTGGTTGCATTTTTTTCACTATTTTTTATCTATGGCTGTAGCAATACCAAGCTAACAGCTGTCATAAATGTGGACAAGAATACAGTTTATGTAAATGAGGCTGTATTGTTTGATGGTAGTGCTTCAATAAAGAAAGGAAACACAGCTACATATCGATGGGAAGATGAAGCACATACAGTGCTAAGCACCAAAGCTAAGTTTTCCCATGCTTTTAAGGAGGCCGGGAAGCATACTGTCACACTGACCATCACAGGTATCTTGAATCAAAAATCAAGCACTAGTGTAGTCATCACTGTACTTAGCGAGGATACAACACCACCAACCATCACTCTAAATGGTGATGCCAATATCACTCTGAAGGTAGGAGATAGATATGTAG
>CAYWGB010000173.1:0-2390 GCA_964457825.1 uncultured Campylobacterales bacterium
GTGAGAATGTCATAAATCCTTGTCTGGCTAGTACCTGACCTTGCCCTTGACAATAGTCACATTGTACCATCTGTGCATCTTTTGCCCCAGTACCAGCACATGCTGAACAAGCACTCTTGTACTCGATTTCGATCTCTTTTGTAACACCATATATCGACTCATAGAAGGTAATTGGCAGCTCTACATCTAAATCCATCTCATACATGGCGTTGCTACGAGAAGATCTTCGGCCAGTAAAACCACCTCCAAACATGGAGTTAAATATATCCGAGAGATCATCCATGCCTCCGCCACCAAAACCTGCAGCACCGTGCCCTTCTAGACCCTCTTTCCCATATCTGTCATATACTGCCCTTTTCTCTTCTTTACCAAGAACATCATAGGCTTCGCTTATGAGCTTAAATCTCTCTTCTGCCTCTTTGTTGTCAGGGTTTTTATCTGGATGAAATTTGATAGCAAGTTTTCGGTAAGACTTTTTTATCTCTGCAGCTGTAGAGCTCCTGCTAACTTCCAATATTTCATAATAATCTAAAGTCATATATTCCTCTTTGGTTGAAGTGCAAAATTTTACCATATTATTTTGATATAATGGCAAAAAAAGAGAGGCACTTTTATGATAAAGCATATTGTAATGATAAAATTTGAGTCAGACACTGACAGTGAGAAAATAGAAGAGATAAAAAGCATGTTGGAAAGATTACCCAAACATATACAGCAGATACGATATATAGAGGTCGGCATAAACTATTCTGCACAAGAGAGGGCTATGGATATGGTGCTAAGCTCTAGTTTTGATTCTAGAGAGGATCTAGATACATATGCCAACCATCCAGCGCACATAGAGGTGCTAAGTAAGATATCCAAGATAGCGCAATATTCTAAAGTGGTGGACTATGAGGCATAAGATTGAATCTTTTGAAAATCTTGTGGATGCCTTTGGCTCCCTTCCTGGTATCGGAAAAAAGAGTGCTATAAGATTGGCCTATCATATAGCCATGGTGGATAGCTTCAGCGGTGTCAAGCTCTCAAATGCTATAGAGAAGAGTATTGAAGATACGCGAAAGTGCCTCAACTGTAACGGCATGAGTGAAGATGAACTCTGTGGCATATGTTCTGATGTGGGTCGAGATAGAAGCAAACTATGTATTGTGCAGAGCGCAAAGGATGTCTTTATCATTGAAGAAGGTGGCGACTACAATGGTGTATATTATGTAATTTCTAGACTTGAAGATATGGATGAGAGACACATAATAGATGCTATTTATGGTGTAGAGGAGGTAATCTTTGCTTTTCCTCCAAGCATCGCTACTGATACAATGATACTCTATATAGAGGACAAACTCTCAGGAAGAGATCTGCTATTTACCAAGATTGCACAGGGGGTTCCTACTGGTGTGGAGCTAGAAAATATTGATGCGCTCTCTTTAAGTAAAGCTCTAGAGTCTAGGGTAAGGGTTTAACTCATGCTCTTTTCATTTATATAGTTTTGGACAAAAGTGCGTATATTCTCATATACAAATGAATCCTTGTAGTCTTTAATCTTGCCTCCGCTTGCGTTGGGGTGTCCTCCACCATTGCCTATCTTAGCTGCCATGACTGAGACATCTAGCTTGTTGTTGCTACGAAGCGAGAAGCCACCTCTATAATTTACATCCATATAAAAATCTATTTGTGGATTATTGACTAAAAACATATTTCCCATGATGGAAGTATTACCGACATTGTAACCCAAGACACCAGTATAGTCTAGATAATTAATTTTAATTGCATCGATATTTTGAGACATCAGTTTAGATATATATGCGGCTACTAGATTGTCTTTGGTATCATTGTCGTTCAGTTTAAAAAATGATTTCTTGTTTGGATAGATGCTATCATCCAGTCTTATATGGGCTTGAGGCTGCGGAAGTATCTCTCTTGCATACTCGATAAGAGTACTTCTGTATGCGAGATCGTTTACTGGAAACATAACACGATTTATCTCTCTAGCGCCAGAAATCATGCCCAGCATTACTTTTCCATACTCAAAAAACTCATCACTGTCTAGCCAAATATCTACAGCATTAATAGCCTGCACTATGGATTTATAATCATTCGAGGAGTCAAAGCCATGTTCTTTTTTTAGCCATTCATAAGTAATAAGCGTGGCACACCTGCTTGTATCCAAATTATACCAGTCGTGTTTAATGGCTGATGCTTCTCCTGAACCATGGTGGTCAAGGAGTAGCAACTTGGCATTTAATTGCTTAGCACCCTGCTCTATCTGATTGGACTCTTTAGGTGTTAGATTTAAATCTGTGATGAGGATAAATGGCTCAATAGAGCCATTGTTGGAAGTATCGATTTCGATTTGAGCCATAATCTGCTCTAATCTGGCTTTAACTTCTGGC
>CAYWGB010000174.1:0-2389 GCA_964457825.1 uncultured Campylobacterales bacterium
TATTTTTAGACTTACTGCTAACTTATATACTCCACATAAACACTGATTTGCCCTACAGACTAAACCTAGTAATACCCTCTATAACATTCGCAATCTTGCTTAGTACAAACGTTGCAAATAACTTAATTGATGGCTATAATTATATCTATAAAACATACATACTCTCCGTCTTGCTCATTATTTTAGCCTTTTGGCAACTACTGGCCAACCAATATATGCCTAATTATTATTTCGGACTACCACTGTTGAATCTACTAGAGCTAACTCAAGGCTCTATTCTTTTATTGGTAGTTATATATCTTTTTAGGGATCCTGAATTATCTATAGGCTATGCCAAGGTTGCCAAAAAAATGATTTTCATATTGGGCTTTACATTTATTACGACACTATACGCAAGAGCCATTGCTAACTACACAGGAGTCTCATATGGTATTGGCTTGGTACAAAATGCAACCTTCCAAACAGGACTATCGATTATTTGGTCAATATTTGGTATTGCTTTTATGTTACTATCCAAAAAATATTCGAGCCGAAGCCTTTGGATAATCGGTATGGCACTACTGCTTATTGTTGTTGCAAAACTATTCTTGGTAGACTTAGCAAACAGTGCTACAATCCAAAGAGTAGTATCATTTATAGTTGTTGGAGTATTGATGCTACTTGTTGGATACTTTGTTCCAATACCAGTAAAACAAGAGGGAAAATGAGCAAGACCATAAGTTATCCAAGTAAAGATATCAAGACCATCTTTTCTTAGAACCGTACCCTAAAACCGTTTCAGAGGTATCATTTCGAAAGCAGTATAATAGATAGATCAGATTTATTAACAGAAACATCATCCACTGCTACATTTGTATACTTGGAATTAAACTGCTATAATTTCACCAATTAACAATAGGAAAATTCAAATGTATATATACGATAGTGTCTCCAAAGAAAAAGTACCATTTGTGCCTATCCGTGAAGGCAGAGCAAGCATATATGTTTGTGGACCCACCGTATATGATGATGCTCACTTAGGACATGCCAGAAGTTCACTGAGCTTTGATCTGCTCGCTAGAACACTAAGAGTACTGGAGTATGATGTCACAATGGGAAAAAACTTTACAGATATTGATGATAAGATCATTGCCAAGATTGATCAGACCGGTCAAAGTCTAGAAGAGATTACTACCCACTACATACAAAGATATCTAGATGAGATGGAGACACTGGGAGTAAAAAGAGCCGATATAGAGCCAAAAGCTACAGAAAATATAGAGGCCATGATAGAGCTCATAAGTGATCTCATTAGTAAAGATTTTGCCTATACTGTACCTAGTGGAGATGTATATTTTGACACCAGCAAAGATACAAAATATGGCTCTATATCGCACAAAGTAACAAACGACGATGAGAATCAATCAAGAGTAGCACACAACACTCACAAGAGAAACCCTAAGGATTTTGCACTCTGGAAAGCCTGCCATGACAAAGATAGCATCTGTTTTGATGCACCTTACTCTAGTGGCAGACCTGGCTGGCATCTAGAGTGTTCAGCAATGATAGACAAACATTTTGCTAACGAGCATGGTGATGAAAACTACAGTATCGATATACATGCTGGTGGTGCAGATTTGCAGTTTCCTCATCACGAGAACGAAGCTGCACAAAGCAGATGCTCCACCGGACACGAGCTAGCAAAATACTGGATGCACAATGGATTTGTCCAAATAGATGGCGAAAAGATGAGTAAGTCACTAGGCAATAGTTTTTTCCTAAAAGACGCGCTCAAAATATACGATGGTGAAGTGTTACGATTTTATCTAATATCTGTTCACTACCGCAATGATTTTAATTTCAACGAAGAGGATTTGCTTACCAGTAAAAAGAGGCTAGATAAACTATATAGGCTCAAAAAACGCATAGTCCCAGCGACACCCTCGACGCCAAACAAAGAGTTCGAGACAAAACTACTCTCAGCCATGAGCGATGATCTAAACATATCAGTAGCACTATCAGTCATAGACGAAATGGTCGCCACCGCAAATGAGGAGCTAGACACACAGCAATCGCCAAAAAGCCTCAAAAAAGAGACTCTAGCAAACATACAGCTCATAGACAAACTACTAGGCTTTGGTGGCAAAGAGCCATACAGCTACTTCCAAATAGGAGTCAGCAAAGAACAAAAAGAACAGATAAATTCATTATTAGAAAAACGAACCATAGCCAAGGCAAACAAGGACTTCCAAGCAGCCGACGCTATACGAGACCAGCTTACATCTTTGGGCGTATCCATCATGGACACGCCAGATGGAACCGTATGGGAAAAACTAGAATAAAGGACAAAAAAATGTATATTTTCAACTATAAAACAGCAAAAAAGCTACTATTTAAATTTCAACCAGAA
>CAYWGB010000175.1:0-2385 GCA_964457825.1 uncultured Campylobacterales bacterium
CTCACATGAATTATCTAAACAAATGGCTTCAGCATCCACTATTTGTGGCATATGCATACAATGCAGGTATAGGATACACAAAGAGAATGCTCAAGAGAGGCAATCTCTTTAGGGGTAGAAGCAAGTATGACCCATATATGAGTATCGAGTTACTGGACAATGATCAGGCCAGACGATATGGTAAGCATGTGTTGGCCAATTATGTTATATACATGAACAAACTTGGCGTTCCTGTGAGACTTTCTGCTATGCTTAGGCTGCTGCATGTGCCAGCACGAACAGATAAATTTAGAAGATAAGGAGGGTAGATGAGAAGAGCAGTTGCAATCACTGGCCCATCAGGATCAGGAAAAACTACACTGATAGAAAAAATATCCCTATCCATAGGAGACGACCAAAGAGTTGCTATACTCAAGCATGATCCATCGGACAAAGCAAGTTTTGACCGAGATGGCAAAGATAGCAAGGTCTTTTATGATTCTGGAGCCAATGTTGCTGTAGTGTCACCGACTAGAACGACTATATTTAAGCACGAAACATCTAGCATAGAGCAGATTAGCTCTATGCTAGGTGAATATGATATCTTGTTGGTAGAGGGGCTAAAGCATATTGATCTACCAAGAATCGGAGTCTTTAGAGGAGATATTGAGTCAGATTATTTGGCATTTGTAAATGCTATTGCCATCGATGATACCATAGATACAAAGGAGCTATCTCTGCCTGCTGAGATAGATATACTTGATCTAAATAATACGCCACAGATAATAGAATGGATTGAAAGAAACGCAAAGGAGATGAAATAATGATACAAGAGATAATATCCGATATCCAAGCAATATCAATACAGATAAGTAATCTAATAATAGATGGAGAATTGGGCTATTCAGATGATATCAACACCACAGGAGATCAGCAGCTCAAGCTAGATATAGCCTCTGATATTATTATCGAAAAGGCTCTATCGAGCAAACCATATGTAAGAGCGTTAGTAAGCGAAGAGAAAGATGATGCATTAGAGTGCCACAAAGATGGACAGTACACAATCTGCTACGATCCATTGGATGGTTCCAGTATAGTGGATGCAAACTTGGCAGTAGGTACAATCTATGGCATATACGCTGGAGACAAGCCCTCTGGTGAGTCGCTGGTAGCCTCCGTATATGTAGTATACGGCCCCAGAATAGAGTTGATATACACATCCAAAGAGAACACAGAGGTGCAAAGATATAGATACAAAAAAGAGCAATTTGTCAGGCTTTCAAATCTCGAGTTAGCAGAGGTAGGTAAGCTCAATGCATCTGGCGGTACACAACAAAACTGGACACCGACTCATGCAAGATTTATAAAGTCCCTATTTGATGATGGATATAGGCTTAGATATAGTGGTGGTATGGTGCCAGACTTGCATCAGATTCTTGTCAAGGGTGGCGGTATCTTTACCTATCCTGCAACATCAGACAACAAAAAAGGAAAGCTTAGACTTCTTTTTGAGGTATTGCCATTTGCAATGATATACGAAAATGCTGGCGGCAGTGCTATAGATGATCATGGGAATAGACTATTAGAGATTATGCCTAGTTCTTTGCATGAGACATCCCCGTGTTTTTTCGGTAGCAATCATGAGATTGATAGATTAAAAGAGGCATATGGCTATGGCAACTAAAAAAGACCTATGGGAACAAAAGCTCGATGAGCATATAGAAATCTTGAAAAAATGCCAAGCAGACAAAGGATACAAAAGTTGTCTTGGGTGTGAGCAGGTAAACGATTGCGAGACTAGAGACGAATACGTGAAAGCAGTCTACGAAAGCATGAGCAAAGGGCAAGGCGGAGGATTTGAGTTTTGATTGAAAACAGTACAATCTCACGAGAGAACAAGGATAAAATCACACAAGCTATTAGGGTAATCCCCGACTACCCAAAAGAGGGGATAATGTTCAAAGACATCACTACTTTGATATCTAACCCAGCAGCCATGGAGATACTCATGACTCATCTGCAAAACAGATACAAATCATGCGACATTGACTATGTAGCCGGCATAGAGGCCAGAGGATTTATCTTTGGAGCCATATTGGCCGATAGACTAGGTATCGGTTTTGTCCCAATTAGAAAAAAAGGCAAATTGCCATACAAAACAATCTCCAAAGAGTATGCGCTAGAGTATGGTACCGACACGATAGAGGTACACACAGACTCTTTTGACAAAAATGGCTCGCCTGCAAGAGTGCTACTTATCGATGACCTATTAGCAACAGGAGGCACAGCATCTGCCGCATGTGAGCTCATCGAACAAAGCGGAGCAAAATGCATAGAGGCATGCTTTGTCATGGAGCTAGAGTTCCTAAAAGGCAGACAAAAAATATCTGCACCAGTCTATAGCGT
>CAYWGB010000176.1:0-2385 GCA_964457825.1 uncultured Campylobacterales bacterium
CTACAAATTTCTACTATCATTCCAATTTCTCAAAGAATTGCTTAAAATATAATCACAAAAATATAATTAAGTAAAATAACTTGATGTAAAGTATCTACACTAAAAGGAGTTCCTATGTTGAGAGTAGTTCTATTTTCTCTTTTTGCTACATCACTTTTTGCAGCAGATACAGAAACACAAAAAAATTTAGATATTATCTGGATACTTATTGCTGCGGCGTTAGTATTTTTGATGCAGGCTGGTTTCACAGCTTTTGAGTCTGGTATGGTTCGTGCAAAAAACTCAATCAATGTTGCAGTAAAAAATTTTGCTGATTTAACATTTGCCATTATTGCATTCTTCATCCTCGGTTATGGTTTTATGTTTGGAAGTGATAGTGGTGGAATTATAGGTACAAGTAACTTTTTACTTCATGGAAAAAGTGAAGGGTATGATTACGCTTTTTTCATATTTCAAGCTGTCTTTGCTGGAACTGCAGCAACTATTATTTCAGGTGCAGTAGCTGAAAGAATGCAATTTTCAGGCTATATAGTTATCTCTATACTTGTCTCTGGCATCATTTATCCTATATCTGGACATTGGGTTTGGGGTGATGGCGGTTGGCTTGCAAACATGGGTTTTGTAGATTTTGCAGGCTCTACTGTAGTACACTCTGTTGGAGCATGGCTTGGTCTTGTTGGTGCGTATCTTTTAGGACCAAGAATAGGAAGATTTACTAAAAATGGTAAAGTAAATAAAATCCATGAGTCCTCCCTTCAAACTGCAACAGTAGGTGTTTTTATCTTATGGTTTGGCTGGTTTGGATTTAATGGTGGAAGTACACTTGTAGGTGATGGAAGTGTTGCTAAAGTTATAGTAAATACAAATATTGCAGCGGCTATCGGTGGTATAGTTGCTTTTGGAATCTCCAAATTAATTCATGGACAAGTACAAGTAAGCATTATGCTCAACGGAGGCTTGGCAGGTTTAGTTGCCATAACTGCAGGATGTGCAGCAGTTGAGCCTTCAGGTGCCCTAATTATCGGTGCAGGAGCAGGTGTAGTAGTGGTTCTTGCTGATATATTTTTACTCAATGTCTTAAAGATTGATGATCCTGTTTCAGTTGTAGCTGTTCATGGTGTATCTGGTGCTTGGGGAACTTTAGCATTAGCTCTAGTAGCTCCAGTAGATGCTCTTCCAGCTGGAAGTATGCTAGGACAACTTTGGGTACAATTTGTAGGTGTTGCTGCTATATTCTTTTGGTCTATCATAATGGGATTTATTCTCTTTGGTGGTCTAAAAATGATAGGTAAACTTCGTGTTAATGAAGAGCATGAAAAACGAGGATTAAACGAAAGTGAGCATGGAGCGAAACAGACACTCAATGATACTTTTGATGCTATGAGTAAAATTGTCACTGAAGGTGATTTTCAACATAAAATTGAAGAGGAGTTAGGAACTGAAGCTGGAGAAATTGCCCTAGTCTTTAATCAGATGGTAGAAGAGCTTAAAAGTATCTCTCATGTTGCCCAGCAAGTAGCTGAGGGAGATTTAAGTGTACAGTTTACTCCAAAACATCAAAATGATCAACTTGGAAATGCCATATTTACTATGATTTCTGAGCTAAATAATCTCGCAACTAATTTAAAGGAGAACACTTCTCATATGGGGAGTTCTGTAGATGAACTCGATAAAAATAATCAGCAATTTCAAAAAGCAAGCAGTTCACTCTCAGCAGGCATTGAAGAGCTCTCAAATAATGCCGTCTCGAGTAAATCAGCAGTAGAAGATGTAAATAGATCTACAAGTGAGGGAATGCAAGCTTTAGATAGTGTTGTCAATGTTATGAACTCTATCCATGAATCAATGGATACCTTCAGTAACAATATAAAAGAGCTTGATAGTAGTGTTGATAACATTGGAGCTGTAGTAGAATCGATTAATGATATTGCAGAGCAAACCAATCTTTTAGCACTCAATGCAGCAATAGAAGCAGCTCGTGCAGGAGAACATGGACGTGGATTCGCAGTGGTTGCTGATGAAGTGCGAAAATTAGCAGAGAAGACGCAACACTCTTTAAAAGAGGTGGAAATCAGTATCAATGCACTTCGCCAAAACAGTGCAACAGCCATTGATGAAAGTAGCAGTATGCTAGAACGTATTAATGATGGTACCAAACAGGTAGAAGAGACAAGCTCTATTTTCTCTACTATCCAAACTTCAATGAGTGCTTTACAATCTCAAATTGATAAGGTCTCTACTATCGTAGGTGAGCAGGTGAAAATCTCTGAAGTTTCAAAAAAAGTGGCAGATACGATTACAAATGTTGTAGAGTCTTTAAGTGGAGACATGCACAATATGAGGCAGGTAGTAGGACGATTTAGAACATAATTTGATACAATTCTT
>CAYWGB010000177.1:0-2380 GCA_964457825.1 uncultured Campylobacterales bacterium
TTTATAACTCTGTAAGTATGCTAGTATCTTAGATGTATCAATAATACCTAATAGATATGAATAAAGTGGCGATTATGAATGAAATTGTAAAAAAAGGGACAGAAGTGTTTCTAAACTACACAGAAATATGTAGTTTAGTCTCTAGCTATACTCTAGCCTCTTCTCTTCGTTGCAACATTTCCCAATTTTGGTCTATGTCTTTTTGTATCTGGTCAATTACGTGTCTATTTTCTGGTTTAAATAGATGCTTGTATCTACCTTGAGCGCCTAGATAGTCTTCAACTTTGAGTATATTTTTTGGTCGATACAAGATATTTAACTCGTGCCCACCTATAATCTCATAAATTGGAAACATGAGTGAGTCTGTTGCCAAATCTGTTACATGTATAGTATCTTTTGGATCAAACTTCCACTCTGTAGTACAGGCAGAAACAGTATTGATAAAACATGGCCCCTCAGTATCTAATGCTTTCTGGAAACCTTTTGCCATGATCTTCCATTTGTTTGGTGCCAATTGTGCTACATACGGTGCGTTATGCGAAGCCATGATAGAGACTAAGTCTTTTTTCTTCTGTTTCTTTCCATATGAATCTGAGCCAGCTTGAGCCGTGGATGTATGTGCACCTATTGGTGTCGCAGAGCTTCTCTGTCCACCTGTATTGGCATAATTTTCATTGTCAAGACATATATATGTAAAATCATGACCTCTCTCCATAGCACCACTAAGCCACTGGAAGCCGATGTCATAAGTAGAACCATCACCACCAAATGCGACAAATTTGACAGGAGCATCTGGATCTTTTAATGTGCCTTTTCTCTTGCGTGCTTTATACATCGCCTCTGCACCAGTCACTGCTGTAGCTGCATTTTCGAAACCAATATGGATCCATGATGTATCCCATGATGTATATGGATACACGGCCGTTGAAACCTCTAGACATCCAGTATTAGATGATATCACAAGGTTGTCATCAGTACAGTTCATAAGCTCACGCACTATCATAGAGTGAGCACATCCAGGACACAATAAGTGTGCACCCTCAAACCTCTCATTTGCTGTCGAAAACTCTTTTAAGTTTTTTATCGATGTTATTGCCATTAGTTACTCCTTTTTGTCTCGAAGAAGCCAAGTTTTGGCCCACGAACACCACTGAATTGCTGTATCTCTGTGGTAATATGCCCTGCATCTGCATGAGCTTTTTGCTCTTTAAATATACGCATTGCCTCATCTGCTGAAAAATCTCTACCACCAAGACCATAGATATAGTTTGTTATCAGTGGTCTAGTTTTTGTGCTATATGCTGCGGCTGAAACCTCATTGAACAGAGTACCCATTGCGCCCCCTGGAGAGGATTTGTCTAGACAGCTGATTGCTTTTAGCTGGCTAGCATCGATTATATCTCTTATTAGATCGTATGAGAATGGCCTCATACATCTTGGGGCTATAACACCAGCCTTGATACCCTCTTCTTTTCTGAGTCTTTCGGCTGCCATTATTGCAGTCTCAACGCTCGATCCCAATACAACCAAAGCCACTTCTGCATCATCTATCATATAGGACTCTACTCTCTTATACTCTCTGTTTGTCAGTTTTTTAAACTCCTCAAAAACCTTATCGATAACTGGTCTGGAGTCCATGAGAGCTTTGTGCTGTTTTGCCTTGTGCTCAAAGTGCCAATCCTCTTCTGTCTGTGCTCCATGAGTAACAGGTCTAGTAAAATCTAGCATCTCATCAACTGGCTGATAATCTCCCACAAAGTTGTATGCTGCTTTGTTATCTATAGGGTAGACATTTTGTGCTTTGTGCGATGTCGTAAAGCCATCTTGATGTACCATTACTGGCAATCTTACATCATGATTTTCAGCGATTTTAAACGCGCATAGTGTTAAGTCATAAGCCTCTTGTGCGTTAAATGCATCGATATTTATCCATCCGCTATCACGACCTAGATACATATCTGAGTGATCACCACGAACATTTAGCGGAGATGCGAGAGCTCTGTTTACAACTGTCATTACGATTGGCAGTCTCATACCACTTGCTTGATATAGCACTTCTGTCATAAGAGCAAAACCTTGCGATGATGTAGCGGTTGCTACACGTCCACCAGCTGCAGCTGCACCAACACATCCTGACATAGCTGCATGCTCAGACTCAACCATGACAAATTCGCCATCGATATATCCATTTGCAACATATGCTCCATAGTTTTCCACTATAGGAGTAGATGGAGTAATAGGATAAGCTGCTACCACATCTACCTGAGCTTGTCTTAGAGCTTGTGATGCGGCATAGTTGCCGTCCCAAACTTCTACTTCGTTCATTTCAAATTCTTTTGCCATACTCTATCCTTTGCTCTCTTTCTTCTTTTTCTCTGGC
>CAYWGB010000178.1:0-2368 GCA_964457825.1 uncultured Campylobacterales bacterium
TATGTTCATTGCCATGTAGGCACCAAACAGAGCTGCAATGGATAAAAAAGCACTATTTGGTATATGTCCAAATTCAGAGAGACTAAAAAGCAGTACAGCTGCTATAAACAGAAGTCCAAGTCCTAATCTGACAAAGTCAAAGCGACTCTCTTTTAGAGCTCGTTTTTCCATTTTTTTTACTGTTGTTATGTCCATTTATTCTCTCCTGATATATTAACTATTGGTCAAATTTTACCCATCTTTCTCTTAAATAAGTGAGACTTCAAGTTCTCTAATCTATAATGCCTTAAAGGCAAAGAAAAGGCTAAGGTAAATGAAAGGGACTCTCAAAATATTTATTCTAGAGGATGACACTGGTTTAAGAGAATTACTGAAGGATTTTTTTCAAGAAAAAGGTTATCTGGTGGATGTTACAGATGATGGGATAAGCGCTGAAAATATGCTATACGAAAACAGATATGATCTGCTGTTGATGGATGTGAATATCCCCAGCACTAATGGGTATGAACTATTGAAAGGTGTTAGAGAGAGAGGAGTAGGGACTCCGGCCATATTTATTACGGCCAGATCGACCTTGGAGGATCTAGAACAGGGGTATGACGCAGGATGTGATGATTATCTACGCAAGCCATTTTCTCTCAAAGAGCTAGAGGTGAGAGCTAAAACCCTTATCAAAAGAGCATTTTACCACGAGAGTAGTGATAATATTCTCTTGGATGAAAATATGCAGTACGATCTGCTAAATTCCACACTGATAGTATCAGGCAGGAGTCTCCAGCTGAGCTCCAAAGAGTCTCAACTGCTGAAGCTACTACTTCAATCTAGAGATGAAGTGGTTACTCATGATATGATTTATGATGCCTTGTGGGGATATAACGAAGTGCCAAGTGATACATCGCTTAGAACCTACATAAAGAATCTGCGTAAATTGATAGGCAAAGAAAAAATCCAAAGCATCAAAAAACAAGGATATAGATATCAATCTGGAAAATCAGAATAACTGTTTGAGCTTTTTTGGTATAATCCCTTAATCTAAAACTATGAACAGGTAGGATACTATGAAAATAAATTTATCTTTACTATTTATGATGACAACTTTTTCTCTCTTGGCCGATGGGGCGTCACTATATCAGGAGAGGTGTTCTGTTTGTCACGGGATAGATGGTAGGCAAAAAGCAATGAGAAAGACCAATGCAATATCAGATATGAGCGAAGCCAAGATAGCAAGAGACCTCAAGGGTTATAAAAATGGCAACATAAACAGATATGGTATGGCTGGCCTCATGAGGGCACAGGTCAAATCATATACTGAAGAACAAATCAATATGCTATCAAAGTATATCCCAACTCTTGCAGGAGAAAAAACCCAAAAGTCAGCACTTGAGAAGTCAACTACAAAGTAGTTTTAAAAATTTTTATCTCAATAATCCTGCATTTGGGATGAGTGAATTAGTAGAGTTTTTTGCTATATTTGGCGGGTCAGAAAACCAGCCACAGCTAAACCCGTTTGTTAGTATAGATAATTGCATACAAGATGAGTTTAGCAATAATTTTCTCATTCATCAAGCTCAAATACAACCAAGTTATCTACTGGATAATCCATATAGGCAGTTACTGATTTCTGTTGCTAGAAGTGATGGTAAGATTAATAACGTATTGAGGCGCTCAAGACTGGATGAAAAACTAGGTGGAGCTTTAATAGCGGAGCTTGTCGATTTGGGCATACTATTTCTAGAAGAATCTAGAGAGCCACCTATTAAGCAAGCACCACATATGAAAATAAAAAAGAGACTCAGAGGATACAGAATAGTTCCAAAAGTAAGATTTGCCTCCCCTTTTTATAGATTCTGGTTTGGTTTTGTAGAGTATTATAATCGCTACTTACTTATTGGTGATACTACTTTGTTTATGGATCATTTTGCTAGACACAAAGATAAGGTTTTTTATCTTTTATTTGAACAGTTGTCGAATCTCTGGTTAGAAAAAAAGTATGAACCTCTCGATCCAATAGTGAGTCTCGGCGGTTTCTGGAACCATAAGAGCGAGTTTGATATCCTGCAGATAACAAATAGTGGCAAGCTGATTCTTGGAGAGTGCAAGTTTAAAACCAAAAAAATAACCACCGCAGAGTTATCAAAACTCAAACATAAGGCTGCAGAATCAAATATTATTGTAGATAAATATGCTCTGTTCTCTAGGACAGGGTTTTCGTTGGAGTTGAAATCAAAGCAGGATGATAGTCTAATTTTATGCGATATGGATGATTTTAAAGTATTACTGTGAAGTTGTAAATGATGAGACAAAGATAGGTTTTGGAGCGGGCGAACGGGATCGAACCGTCGACCCTCACCTTGGCAAGGTGATGCTC
>CAYWGB010000179.1:0-2365 GCA_964457825.1 uncultured Campylobacterales bacterium
GGCTTGTCCTGGTACATATCCACCTCTAATCCACTCTACTAGTCCAGTTAAGCTTAATGAACCCAAGCTAAAAATATCGGTAATAACCATACCTGCCCAGTAACTCATCTGTCCCCATGGCAACATATATCCAGAGAATGCCTCTGCTGAGAATGTAACAAACAGAAGCATACCAGATAACCATATAAGCTCTCTACCTCGCTTATAAGAACCATAATATATGCCAGTAAACATATGTATATATATGATAAGGAATACCAAGGACGCGCCAACACCATGTATGTGTCTCCATAGCCAGCCATAGCCTGCTTGGCTCATGATAGTGTAGTTGACTGAGTCAAATGCTTTGCCTGTATCTGGGATATAGTACATAAGCAAAAATATACCACTCACCAATAATATGCCAAAAGTAGCAGCCAATACCATACCCATAGCCCATAGAAAATTAATATTCTTTGGTATCCAATACTCTGCTGAGAGTACACGTTTTAGGGTATTTACCCCTAATCTTTGATCCATCCATTTGTTGCTAAATGGTAATGCGTCATCAAAATGTGCCATCTACTACTCCTATGCTTTCTGAGTTAGACCAGCGTCTAACAGCTTTTTATATTCTGGTCCAGTTTCACCTAGATATAGCTTTTTCCCCTCTTGTCTAAATGGGGGTATATCCAGTGGTCTTGGAGGTGGTGCTTTAGTAACCAAACCTGCACTATCATATTCGCCACCATGACATGCACATTTAAATGATTTCTCATCAGGGAAATATGCTGGAATACAGCCTAGGTGTGTACAAAGACCTATATTAATCAAAAATCTCTCTCCGTCAATCACAATATCTCTATCGTTAGGCTTTGCATCTTTTGGTCTTTTGAGCATAAATATCGGCTTACCTCTCCAGACCTCTGTATATAATACATTCTCTTGGGCACTACTTGTATCTATAGTAGTAAACCCACCTGCTCGAACACTTGGCAATGGCTCCCATGTTTTCTTGGCGGCATAAAGTCCGCCAATCAACGCGACAACACCAGCGCCTGCCACGGCAGCACCAGTCATAAACTGTCTTCTATCACTCATCACTGTCCTTTTTTATGAATTTTTACTCCATATTATAGAGCAAGTTATATGAAAGGATATTAACTTAAAGCTATATTGTCAAATTTTATCGATGAATATTCGAGTGGGTGTGTAGAATAGTTACACTCTTATCTTTTTTATAATTTTTTCTTCTATTTTGTCACTATGTTTACTGAAATCAAATAGAATTTCCCTTTTTTTAGATTTGAGCAGTGTTGGCAAGATGGCCAAATTATCCATCCCTACTATATCCGCACCCAAACTCTCCAAAGAGACAAGTACTTCGGCCTCGCTCATACCTCTATCCATATATATAGTTCTAGCCCCACTAGCAAGTGCTTCATAGGCACACTGCACCGATGATGTAACCACCGTATCATATGACGAGATAGTCTCTTCGTATTCATCTGCTTCTATCTGCATGGGAAATATATCTAAAAGTTCATCATCATAGCCGGGATAAAAGAACTCCCCTAATAGCAACTCCAATCCCATTCCACTCAGTTCGTCGGCATAAGATTTTAAAACTTTTTTACTATCTGCATCACCAAAAAACAGTACACTTCTCTGTCTCTTTGGCAATTTAGCACTCGCAATATAATGATTATCTACCAATGGAGCAATAGATACTGTATCTTGGTATTTTTCGATATGCTCGTTGTCAGAAGATATCAATATGAGATGTTTGAACATTTCTAAATAGATTGATATCTTACCAGCATCATCTTCTGGTGAGTCTATAATAAGACTATCGCCTGCTTTAGCTATAGAGTCAATATCCCAAATCGTCTGTATATTTACGCAAGACGGCACGCCCATTCTGGCAGCACTGGCACTAGCTCTGAAATCATTAGTCAGCATCTGAACGGGAATCTCATGTTTTTCTAACATTTTATAGACTATAGCCATGCGTCTCAGTCTGGATAAATTTGTTTTATTGTTGGAGTATGCATATATGTATGTCATCTGTTGCCCTTGCTTTTATTGGTTCTTAATTATTGAGGCGTTATCTTTATCTTGATTGGCTTCTTTATAGGCTTTTGTCGCCATTATTTTAGGAGATATGTTCTGATTTTGGATAAACATAGCTCCTCTTTTAATAGTCCAAAGACCGTATAGTACAACTAGTATGGAGGCAATAATTGCCATGACTTTTTTATACTTAAATTTGTTTGCTTGCCCTGTTAGCATACCTAGTATCCAAAGAGCAGGTATAGTACTAAGTCCAAACAAAAACATAACAGATCCACCCAGCAGTGCACTACCAGTTGCAGCTGCTGCTATA
>CAYWGB010000180.1:0-2319 GCA_964457825.1 uncultured Campylobacterales bacterium
AATGCGCCCTTTTATGCTATAATATCATATTAATATTTTGGCACCATGGCAAGGATGCCCATATCAACAGGGAAATTATTTTAAAAAAATAAACGACACTATTCAAGTATTTGGCGCTAGAGAAAACAATCTTAAAAACATAGATATAGAGATACCAAAAAATAGATTAGTTGTGATTACTGGTATTAGTGGCAGCGGTAAATCCACATTGGCATTTTCTACACTCTATGCAGAGGGTCAAAGACGATATATCGAATCACTATCTAGTTATGCAAGACAGTTTCTGGGCAAGGTAGGCAAGCCAGAAGTAGACAAGATAGAGGGACTCACGCCAGCTATAGCCATAGACCAAAAGACAACTTCTAAAAATCCTCGCTCCACAGTGGGCACAATAACTGAAATATACGACTACCTGCGACTACTATTTGCAAGAATTGGCAAACAACACTGTCACGAGTGCGGAAAGCCAATCTCGTCCATGAGCGCGGCAGATATCATTGCTCAGGTAGATAAGCTGCCAGAAGGCTCAAAACTAATCATTACAGCACCTTTGGTAAAAGAGAAAAAAGGAACTTTCTCGGATATGCTTGAGTCTCTACGTCACAAAGGATATGTTAGAGCCATGATAGATGGTGTCATGGTTCGTCTAGATGAAGAGATAGAGCTTAGCAAGACTAAAAAACATACTATAAAAGTAGTCATTGATAGAGTGGTCACCAAAGAGCAAAATAGGGATAGGATAGCTCAAGACGTAGAAAAAGCGCTCAAAGAAAGTTACGGTGAAATGGAAGTAGAAGTACTAAATCATGAAGAGTTGGGGTTAAAGTCTCCCCATATCCATTTCTCGGAGCACTTGGCATGTTTCGACTGCAAGTTAAGCTTCGAACCGCTCGAGCCTGTGAGTTTCTCTTTTAACTCCCACAAAGGTGCATGTCCAGCCTGCGATGGGCTTGGTATCAGGTATACGATAGATACAAAAAAAATCATTAACCAGGAGCTAAGTGTCGACAAGGGTGCAGTGAAAATAATGTATGGCTTTAACAAAAGCTACTACACAAAATTTCTCAACGCTTTTTGTGAACAGAATGATATAGATATTAAATGCACCTATGCCGATCTACCAGAGTATCAAAAAAAAGCAATCTTGTATGGTAATGGGACTAGTATAGATTTTACCTGGAAACGACATAAGCTTCACCGCGAATGGCCAGGAGTTATAAAATTTGCTCATGATATGTTTAAGGACTCCAAGGACATGGGTGACTACATGACCGAAAAAAAATGTGACAAATGTCACGGCAATAGACTTAAGCCAACATCTTTGGCAGTAAAAATAGAAGACAAAAATATAGCTGATATCATAAATATGCCAATAGAAGAATCATACGCTTACTTTGCTGATAAAAATAGCTTTTCTCACCTAAGCGAACAAGAGCAGGCAATAGCAGCATCTATACTAAAAGAGCTCTATGAAAGGATCTATTTTCTCTATGACGTAGGATTAGGGTATATTACACTTAGTCGTGACGCAAGAAGCATATCTGGTGGTGAGGCACAGCGTATCCGCATAGCATCACAGATTGGTTCTGGGTTGACTGGTGTGATGTATGTGCTTGATGAGCCAAGCATAGGACTGCACGAGAGGGATACTCTAAAACTCATAAGAACGCTCAATTCACTACGAGATAAAGGCAACTCTGTCATAGTGGTAGAGCATGATAAAGAAACTATACAAGCGGCTGACTATATCATAGATATCGGCCCAGGTGCTGGTGAATATGGTGGCGAAGTTGTATTTGCAGGTGATGTGAACAAGTTAATAAAGGCCAAAACCCTTACGGCAGACTATATGAATGGAAAAAAATTAATATCTTACCCACATGAGAGAAAGCAAAGTCAATGGCTGGAGATAAAAAATGTAACGATCAATAACATTCAAAAATTAAATGCCAAAATACCACTAAGAAATCTAGTATGTATCACTGGTGTCAGCGGCAGTGGAAAAAGTTCACTTATACTTCAGACTCTACTGCCAGTAGCCAGAGAGATACTAAACAATGCCAAAAAGGTAAATAAAGTAGATGGAGTAGAGATTACAGGTTTGGAATCATTAGATAAAGTAATCTATCTAGATCAAAGCCCAATAGGTAGAACGCCCAGAAGTAATCCTGCTACATACACAGGCATCATGGATGAGATTAGAAAGCTATTTGCCCAAACAAAAGAAGCAGAACTTAGAGGATATAAAATAGGTCGTTTTTCGTTTAATGTCAAAGGTGGTAGGTGTGAAAAATGTCAAGGAGATGGGCAGATCAAGAT
>CAYWGB010000181.1:0-2288 GCA_964457825.1 uncultured Campylobacterales bacterium
GGAGTCTGTTCTTGGTTGCTAATTGGATTTTGGTATGAGAAACCTGATCAAAGCAGAGAGGACAATCCATCTATATCTCCATCATGGGCGGCAAATGAGGCATTTATTATGAACCGTATTGCAGACTTAGGTATGCTAATTGGTATTTTCATATTATACTGGAATGTAGGCTCATTGCAGTACGACGTTGTATTTGCGGCATTGCCAGATTTGACACCGACAATTTTAGTCTCTGCTGCAATTGCATTATTTATAGGTGCTATGGGTAAATCAGCACAATTTCCACTGCATACTTGGCTAACAGATGCGATGGAAGGGCCTACCCCAGTATCTGCCTTGATTCATGCTGCAACAATGGTTACTGCCGGTGTATTCTTGGTTATTAGGGCACATCCATTATATGGCATGGAGGCTGTACAGGGTGTTAGTTATTTCATAGCTTCGCTTGGAACATTTGTGGCAGTATTTGCTGCTTCGATGGCACTGGTAAATCGTGACTTGAAAAGAATAGTTGCATTTTCAACATTGTCTCAACTTGGTTATATGTTTGCAGCTGCTGGACTTGGTGCTTATTGGATAGCACTATTCCATTTGGCTGCTCATGCATTCTTTAAAGCGTTGTTGTTTTTGGGTGCAGGAAATGTAATGCATGCAATGGATGGTGAATTGGACATATTTAAAATGGGTGGATTGAAAAAACCTATGATGGGAACTTTTATATATATGACAATAGCATCTTTGGCTCTTGCTGGTATTCCTCTGTTTGCAGGCTACTTTTCAAAAGATGCGATTATCGAGGTGGCATATAATGAGGGAACACTTGTGTTGTGGGCAATACTTGTGATTACTGCTGGACTAACCGCATTTTATAGTTTCAGGCAAGTCTTTTTGACATTTCTTGGCAAGCCAAGATATCTAGACTTAGGATTGCATCCGCATGAGATGTATAAATTTGTACTTCTTGCTATGTCTCCACTGGCTATATTGGCAATGGTAGCAGGTTTTGGAATGGATGGTTTCGAAACATTTATTACACAATTATTGCCTGAGTATCATATGAGTGAAAGCACACACCATGTAGCTTGGATATTGGGAATTATTGTATTGACTTTTGCAGTTGGAGGAATTGCCTTAGCCTTGATAAAATATGGAAAAGGCCTAAAAAGAGATGAAGAGAAAGAGAATTCAACGATTTACAAACTGCTTTCTAACCAATACTATATACCAGTTTTGTATGATAAGATAATAGCCAAGCCTTACGCAGCGCTATCACTATTTGCATGGAAAAAAATAGATCTGAAAATAGTTGATGCAACAGTTGATAGAATAGCTGGCACAACTATGACTGCAGGAGATAAGACCAGAACTATGCAAAATGGTAACTTATCAGACTATCTTAGATGGATGGCTGCAGGAGTTGTCATCTTAGTGGCAGTAGCATTTGCGATTCACAAATATGGGCAAGGAGGTAACTAATGGAGCATATATTAAGTATATTAATATTTTTCCCGCTTTTCGCAGCTTTAATAGGTTTTAAGATTAGCAAAGAGAGTATCAGAAAATATGGAATCATGGTGGCAGCGATAGAGTTCGCATTATCGCTTGCTTTATGGTTTTATTTTGATACCACAAAAGCAGGCTTTCAATTCGTAGAACAAGCAGCTTTAGTGCCAGATTTTGGTATTAGCTATTTTGTGGCAATAGATGGGATTAGTCTTTTCATTGTCATAATGGCAACACTGATTACCTTAATAGGAATGATTGCATTAAGCATTACTGAAAACATCAAAAATTTGATCATTACACTGTTATTTCTTGAAGTAGCAATGATAGGTGTATTTGTATCTATGGATGCAATTATATTCTATGTATTTTGGGAGTTTTCATTGGTTCCTATGCTGTATATTATTGGTGCATGGGGTGGAGAGAAGAGACTTTATGCATCTATTAAATTCTTTTTATATACATTTGCTGGTTCACTTATAATGTTGGTGGGTATGCTATATATGGCATACTTGAATCATATGGCGACAGGTATTTGGAGTTTTTCACTGATTGACTGGTATGCACTTGATGGGATACCATTTAGTGTAGAGACATGGTTGTTTTGGGCATTTTTTGTTGGTTTTGCCATCAAGGTACCTATGTTCCCATTTCATACATGGTTACCATATGCTCATGGTCAGGCTCCAACAATTGGTTCGGTTATACTAGCAGCCGTATTGCTAAAGATGGGAACATATGGATTTATTAGATTCTCTTTGCCCCTCTTCCCTGATGCATCAGTA
>CAYWGB010000182.1:0-2286 GCA_964457825.1 uncultured Campylobacterales bacterium
CAGGATACAACTACATTCTTGATGATGGACCCAGTGTAGAGGAAGGAGAACAAAAATGAGAGAAGTACTAAGGGCATTAAACCAAAGACCTATTTCGTACTACCCTATCAACGCAAAAATAATGGGGTCTGTTACTGGTGGTATTGCACTATCGCAAATACTGTACTGGTTTACAGCAGGCAAGAAGCCACCAACAAAAATCTACAAGACTGATGCAGAGCTTCAAGAAGAAACCTACCTCACAAATAATGAGATGCGTGCGGTAAAGAAGAAGCTTAAAGCCCTAAACTTCCTGACGGTATCAAGAGAGGGTGTGCCAGCACGAACATTCTATGAGATAGATTGGAATGCGTATAACTCCAGTTTAGTGAAATTCACGAACCAAGAATGTGACGATGACAGTTCAGTGAAAACCGACAGTACAGATTGTAGAAATTCACCAAGCAAGATTAGTGAAATTCACGAAACTATTACAGAGAATACTATACAGAGAATATCAGAGAGTATTGTCGCAACAGAAGTTGACGACGAAGACCTTGAGCCTGAAAAGGAAAGAACTAAGGAATGGGTGGAAGCCGAAGAGGTATGCAACCACCTAAAGGATAGGCTGGCACAATCCATAGAAAAATACAAGCCACCTACAGAGGCAGCGTTCCGTGGATGGGTAAGGGAAATCGAACGTGCTATACGCTTAGATGGACGCACGAAAGATGAACTAATTCAGGTCATAGATTTCATACATGATGTTGACACATTCTGGATACCAAATGTCAAGTCAGGAAAAAAGCTTCGTGAGCAGTTCGATGTTATCTGGTTCAAGATGAAGTCAAACAAACCAAAGGTCAACATACGAGACCGTGTACGCAAGCTCGTTAAGCCAGGTAAGCCGTTTTTTACACTTAATGGAGAAGAGGGCAAGGTGGAGCTATGTATCTATGGAGATCGTAACGCATTGTATGACTATTGGCGGAACAAGTATGTCGACAAAGAAGCGGCGGTGAAGTACTGGGAGATAATCGAGAAAAATTTTGATACTATATTTAAAGAAAAAAAACTATGAATAGCTTGAAAATACCTAAATTTAGGGCTAAATTGCATCAGCCACAAAATAAGGCAGGTGCATACAGACCCCAGTATGTTTTTCAAAAATCCTCTTATAGGAGCTGTCCCGCTTGCCATTCTAAAGAGTGCAAAAGAAATGGTAAAGACCAAAAGGGTCGGTCAAGATATCTCTGTAAAAGATGCAAAAAGAGTTTTGTAGTTGATATTGACGTACTAGACATAGATGCCATCCTCCAGGCAGTCTATGATAAGAAGTTTGCAGATGATCGTAGGGATATGATGAGTAGTGCATCAAAAAGAGAGATCCGGCACCTGTTGGAACATGACCGAGAGATCATCAGGTATATTAACTCGTGCATATGGGAAGAGCCTGATGATGACAAGAGTTATAGCGATGACGAAAAAGATGAGCACACCCTTAATGAAGCATGTAAAATGGCAGCCAAGATACGAAGCGACCATGCCTCGAAATTCAAAGACAGCTGGGCTTTTCTTCTCAATAACAATAATGGAGATGCGGAATATTATACAGCACATTTTTCCTATCTCTTATCCTATAAACATGGGATCAAGCTCTCGACAAAACAGCTGGAAGAGGGACAAGCATTGTTACGATGTGATACTTGTGGAAGTCAAGATCTTAGCAAGTATGGTTTTAACAATACAGGAAGGCGCCGAATAAAGTGTAACGCATGCAAAAAAGTTTCTATCATACGGGCTGCACATATTATCAACGAGAGTGAAGTTATTTTTTTCTGTCGGGAATATTTTGCCAAGCTCACACGCAATAAAGAGCTTATTGACCTGATCACTGCCAAAATGGTCTTAGCGTTCAGGCAAATCAGCAAATCGCATAGTTTCAATCGTCTCATCTCCATGCAGGACATCATTACGCCTTACACAAAACGTAGGATGCTCGAAGCATTCCTGGGGGTACAGATAGCAAGAAATCTACACAATATAGGCATTTATGAACAACTTGACAGGCATATGAATTTTAAGAAAAAAATATCAGCATCAGGACAAATTGAAGGTGTAGATGAATCTTTGCTCGATATGCTCCTACCAAGAAATATGGAGGACTTCATTGCTGTGCCTTTTATTCATAGCGAGGAAGAGCTTAAGCTGGGAGATGCTTTTTATCAGTTTGCCGCTCAAATACATGACCGAGATTTTTACAACTGTATCGGTCATACAAAGGCAGCCTATACTTTTTTGCTAAAA
>CAYWGB010000183.1:0-2272 GCA_964457825.1 uncultured Campylobacterales bacterium
TACATATTTTAAAGCGCCCGTCTCAACAACTCACTCCATCGTGGGTGGTGTTATGGGTGCAGGTATCGCCGCAGCTGGTTTCTCCATAGTCAACTGGACAACCATGGGAAAGATAGCCGCCTCATGGATAATATCTCCACTGCTAGGAGGAATTATAGCTGCTCTATTTTTATATGCTATAAAGAATACTATAGTATTCAAAGATGACAAGGCAATGGCGGCAAAAAAATGGGTGCCTATATTTGTAGGCATTATGTCCTGGGCATTTGCTACCTATCTTACGCTAAAGGGACTCAAGAAAATATGGCCATCAATAGTATCAACATTTGGCTTCTTGCCAGACGAAAAAAAACCATCTTTTTTAGTGGCATCTATCATAGGGCTTGTTGTTGGGATAATCATTTATATTGCCATCAAATCAATTATAGGCAAAAAAAATATAGACAATAGCAGAGATGGGGTTAATGGAATGTTTACTATTCCTTTGATATTCGCAGCCGCACTTTTAAGCTTTGCGCATGGTGCAAATGATGTTGCCAATGCCATTGGTCCATTGGCAGCTATTAGCGATGCGGTTCAGAGCGGAAACATTGCATCTCAAGCTGGGATACCTTACTGGGTAATGGGTATCGGGGCGCTTGGTATCTCATTGGGACTTGCATTATATGGGCCAAAACTTATCAAAACTGTAGGAAGTGAGATCACTGATCTCGATCAAATCAGAGCCTACAGTGTAGCTATGGCTGCTTCCATTACAGTCATTATAGCATCACAGCTTGGTTTGCCTGTAAGCTCCACGCATATTGCCGTTGGTGCTATCTTTGGGGTTGGATTCCTAAGAGAGTATCTTGAGACTACCACTAAAATCGAGGTCAAGATAGAGAGACGCGAAGAGAAAATGACTGATGAGAAGATGCAGCTAAAAGCGTTAAATGCACAGATGGAAATCCTGCAAGCAAAAGAGTCAAAGACAAAAGAGGAGTATCAAGAAATTGTGGCACTGTACAAAACGATAGATACTGAAGAGCTTAGACTTAAAGAGACAAAGAAGAAACTAAAAAATGCAAAAAAGAAAAAATATGTAAAGAGAGATGCAGTCAAAAAAATTGTTGCAGCATGGGTAACTACAGTGCCTGCTGCAGCAGCTATGGCAGCACTCATCTATTACACCATCAGAGGAATTTCGCTCTAATAATAGACTTTAGAGTATAATGCCGACACAAATACAAGGAGAAGAAAATGAATGTAGATAAAATCAGAAAAGTGTGCAGACCAATTAGGATAGTAATGGGTTTAGGCCTCATAGGATATGGAGCTTATAGTGGAAATAATTGGTTTTATCTAGGGGCAATACCTCTGATTGCTGGTATTTTAAATTTTTGTCCTCTATGCAAAATAACGGGTCAGTGCCAGATAGAACAAAATTAAAGGGCTAAAGTGAGCACAATAAAGTATATGCTGCTATACATAGTCATTACTCTTGGTTTATTACAATTTATCAAAATTGAGATACCAGCTTTGCCTACTGCTTCTCCTGCTGCTGAAATAGTGGCACCTAAAGAGGTGACTGATCTGCTTAAAAGGTCTTGCTATGTGTGTCACTCAGACAGCACAAAAGTGCCATGGTATGGGAATATAGCACCCATATCCTTCAGCGTCAGAGGACATGTCAAAGACGGAAGAGCGTGGCTAAATTATCAAAGATGGAGCAGCTACACGAAAGCTGAGCAAAAAGAACGATTAGAGCAGATGGCTCATAGCCTAAAAACTCTACAGATGCCGATACCAATCTATCTCTGGGCTCATAAAGAGGCAAGACTTAACAAATTGGAGAGAGATTTACTAATTGATTGGGCAGAGAAAAAGTTAAGAGTCATAGGAAGCAAATAGGATAAATTATCTCCTATTTATTTATCTGTGATATAATTAAAAAAACTAAAAGGATGACAATATGCCAAAAATAAACAAATATGTAGATATATCAGAGGTAGACAGAGAGGCAAAAAAAGATTTGATCGATAGGCACTCACCATTTATTACATGTGCAGATACAGCAACAGCCGGGGAGCCATTTGAGGTAACTGTAAAAATGGGTAACGAGTATACTCATCCAGATGATTTTGATCACTATATCGAGTCAGTTACACTATATGATGGAGAGACAAAACTAGCTCAAGCTAGTTATGTTCCAGGCACGCTTGGAAACATTAAAGCACACAATACTACTACTTTTACAATTATTCCAACGAGCAAAAAATTAAAATTAGTAGCT
>CAYWGB010000184.1:0-2261 GCA_964457825.1 uncultured Campylobacterales bacterium
ATAGTAGAGCTTGGCATATTTTCGGCAATGTGGAGTGAGCACTGCTCGTACAAATCAAGTAAAAAATATCTTAATGGATTTCCCACAAAAGCACCATGGGTCATTCAAGGGCCAGGTGAAAATGCTGGCGTAATCGATGTTGGTGGAGGCATGGCCGCTGTATTTAAAATGGAAAGCCATAACCACCCCAGCTTTATAGAGCCATTTCAAGGGGCAGCTACTGGAGTAGGAGGAATACTGAGAGATGTATTTACAATGGGTGCTAGACCAGTAGCAAACCTGAATGCATTAAGGTTTGGAGATGTAAATGGAGATAATGATACTAATAAATATCAAAGACATTTAGTTAGAGGTGTTGTTGATGGTATAGGTAGTTATGGTAACTGTATGGGGGTGCCTACTATTGGTGGAGAGATGAGTTTTGATGGGAGCTACAATGGCAATATCCTGGTCAATGCATTTGCTCTTGGCTTGGCAAAGAGTGATGAGATATTTCTGGGTATAGCAGAGGGAATTGGAAACTCTGTGATGTATGTGGGATCTAAGACCGGTAGGGATGGGCTTGGAGGAGCTGTAATGAGTAGCGATAGCTTTACAGAAGAGTCAAAATCGTTGCGTCCTACTGTGCAAGTAGGAGATCCGTTTACAGAGAAGTTGCTTCTAGAGGCGTGTTTGGAATTATTCGATACTAAAAAAGATATCGTTGTGGGCATACAGGATATGGGTGCTGCAGGATTGACATCTAGCGCATTTGAGATGGCTGGCAAGAGTGGAGCTGGGATGGTGATGCATCTAGACAAAGTTCCAGCTAGAGAAGAGGGTATGACACCGTATGATTTTATGCTCTCTGAATCACAAGAGAGAATGCTCGTTTGCGTCAAGAAAGGTCATGAGCAAGAGGTGATAGATATCTTTAATAAATGGGATTTAGATGTTGCAACCATAGGAGAGGTCACAGATAGTGGCAGAATGGAGCTCTATTGGCATGGAGATAGGGTGTGTGATATGCCTATAGGGCCAGTGAGTGAGGAGGCACCTATCTTGGATAGGCCGACTTCCAGACCAGAGTATCTTGACAAGGTCAATGGTAAAAAAATAGACGAATATCCTGCTATCGATAATCAAGAGGCTTATGTTAGGTTGCTGTCGTCTATGGAGGTGGTAGATAAGTCATGGGTTTATAATCAATACGATTCTATGGTGCAGACTAATACGGTTAAAGGTCCTGGTAGATTGGATGCAAGTGTGATACGAATCAAAGAGACAGGCGGAGTCTTGGCGATGAGCAGTGACTGCAATCCTAGATATTGCTATATAAATCCAAAAATAGGAGCAGCTTTGGCAGTGGTCGAGAGTGGTCGTAATGTGGCTATGAGTGGCGCAAGACCAAAGGCTATTACTGATTGTCTAAATTTTGGTAATCCTGAAAATCCTGAGGTGATGTGGCAGTTTGCTCAGTCTTGTGAGGGTATCAAAGAAGCCTGCTTAGAGCTAAACACGCCGGTAGTCAGTGGTAACGTATCGCTATACAATGAGACAAACGGCGTGAGTGTCTTTCCTACTCCTGCTATTGCAATGGTTGGAGTTAATGACAATCAAGAGAAAGTGCTACCGTCTTGTTTGCAAAAAAATGATTCAGACCTATTGCTTATTGGTGAGAGCAATGGAGAATTTGGTGGTTCTCTCTATATTAAGGAACTTTATGATGAGACATCAGGAGACTTAAAAGAGATTGATTATGCTAAAGAGTTGGCTCTTTGGGAACTTGTAATTAGAGCCAACGAGAAAGACTTGCTCCTAAGTGCAAAAGATGTGAACCTAGGGGGAGTTGGAATCTCTCTATCCAAGATGGCAATTTTGGGAGATATTGGAGTAGATGCAAAAGTTGAGTTGCAAAATAGCAGAGATATATTTGATGAGTCACAGAGTAGAGCGCTTTTGGAAGTAGATAGCAAAAAGAGCAATGAAGTGGTAGAGTTAGCTAGAGAGCTTGGACTCCATGTTGCCATGATAGGAAAAAGTGGTGGCGAGAGTATCATAATCAATGATATATCAATGCCGTTAGATGAGGCCAAAAATATCTACTTTAACAGATTTGTTGAAGTAATTGAACAAGATCTATAGAGGCAATAAAAGAGCAGATATTCCTATCTTTGGTTAGTGAGCTTATTAAAAGTCATATGCTATACTGTATTTGATAATAAAATAAAATATTATAAGGATACAGAATGATAAAGTATATGGCCATGATAGGCCTGATG
>CAYWGB010000185.1:0-2259 GCA_964457825.1 uncultured Campylobacterales bacterium
CTATAATGAAGTTGTCGTCCCCCCAAATATCAATACCATAATTACTGCCCATAAATTAGCCAATCATAATACTGTATGGTCTAGAAAGCTTTTGCTGTAGTATATCTAGACTAACTCTCCTGTCCTCTCTGATGAACTCTTTACCATCTAAAAATACCAAAATAGTTGGCACAGAGAGTACATTGTAATGCATTGATATCACTTGATTACTTTTTGCATCTAGATATATCTGCTCAATCAATGGAAAATGTTCCAAAAACATAGATTCAAATTTTGGTCTAAGAGAGTGACATACACTGCACTGATCACCAGAAAAATACAACAAAACACCAGGAGTAGATGCTATAGTGTGCTGAAGGTCATCTAGATTCACTTATGCATCCCTTGTCACAAATGCACACATATCCATGAGTCTCTCTGTGTATCCCCACTCATTATCATACCATGCCAATATTTTGACTGTTTTGTCACCTACAACCGACGTCTTATCTGGTACAAAAGTACAACTATAAGTAGAGCCTACAAAATCACTAGATACTCTCATCTGATCATCTACCTCGATCAGCCCCATAAATGAGTCTTCTGATGCATCTCTAAATGTTTTGATAATCTCATCTTTTGTCACATTTTTAGATAAATTTACAGTCAAGTCAACAACCGATACGTCTGTTACTGGAACTCGCATGGCATATCCATCGAGTTTACCTTTAAGGTGAGGCATTACAAGTGACATAGCTTTTGCTGCACCCGTAGAGGTAGGGATCATATTTACAGCCGCTGCTCTAGCTCGCCTAAAATCTTTACTATGTTTTACATCTAGCAAGTTTTGATCGTTCGTATAGGCATGGATGGTAGTCATGAGTGCACTCTGTATGCCAAATGCATCATCAAGTACTTTACACAACGGAGCTAATGCATTGGTAGTGCAGCTGGCATTAGAGACAATTGCTTCACCTTTATAGCTATCAGTATTGATGTTTGTCACAAATGTAGGAGTATCGTCTTTAGCAGGAGCAGACATCACAACGCGCTTAACACCATTTTTCAAAAAAGGTTTTGCTTTTTCTGTCGTCAAAAAGACACCAGTACACTCCACTACAACCTCGGCACCAGCAGAACCAAAATCTAGCTCATTTGGATCTCTTTGACTAAATAATTTCACCCTCTTGTCACCAATTAGTATGTTTTCTGTATCTATAATCTCGGCATCAATTCCTTGGTGAACTGTGTCATATTTAAGTAGATAAACCAACATCTCTGGAGTTGCCGTAGAGTTGATAGCCACTAGCTCCATATCATCTCTTTTAAGCGCTATTTTAATCGCTATAAGCCCTATTCTTCCAGTTCCATTAACTGCTACTTTAAGTGACATTTCTCATCCTTGCTGCTATTTTATTTATATAATAATATCGTGTTTTGGTTTTAGTTCTAATTGTTTTCTTCTGATAATCTCTGCACCATCTCAATGCTTTCGAGTGCATTTGCCAATATCTGTTTCGTAGATACGATTGGCTTCATTCGTAAGTTTGTCTGTTTTTTATCCAGTGATTGATCATGTAGTATTTGCATTACCTCTTTTTCAAGATGAGCATATATTTTATCAAATTCACTCTCTATAAAATCCACATCCATCTCATGCTCCCTTAGGTCTAAATGCTTTGATAACTTTTTCATCTGTCTGCATATATGAGCCGCCAATAAGATCTATACAGTATGGAACGGCTGGAAATACTGCATCGAGGCACTCCTTGATAGACTTTGGTTTACCGGGTAGATTAATCACCAATGACTCACTGCAGATTCCAGCTGTTTGTCTAGAGAGTATTGCTGTAGGAACATAGTTTAAGCTGACCGCTCTCATCTGCTCGCCAAATCCTGGCAATAACTTTTGACAAACATTCTCTGTAGCTTCCGTGGTAACATCTCTACTGGATGGGCCAGTGCCTCCTGTAGTCACCACTAAATCGCATTTTTTATCACGCGAGAGTTCAATAATTGCACTCTCTATGAGAGGTTGCTCGTCTGGAATACACCGATATTCGTATTCACACTCATTAATCAAGTAATTGCCAATGGTTTCCATGATCGCTACTCCCGAGAGATCCTCATATATGCCTTGGCTTGCCCTGTCACTAGTTGTAATTACGCCTATCTTTATTTTATCCATGATGCATCCTTTGCTCTGTGAGCCTGGTATATTTTTGTTACTCAACCATCGCTTCAAGCTCTTCTTTAGAGACTTTGTTGAAGTTTAGGTAT
>CAYWGB010000186.1:0-2207 GCA_964457825.1 uncultured Campylobacterales bacterium
GATTACGAAGAATACGAGTGATACACAGAAGAGAATGTGAGGGTATTTTCTGCCAGATCAAACGGATATTTAGCAAAATATTAAAAAGGTTTAAAAGCCAGAATCCAACCTAAGGTCTGCTATCTATGGGGGCATAATAGGTGAGGGTGCTTTTCCCAAATTTTTTACTCTTGATTTGGTGCAGTGTATTTATCTCTTTTGGGAGAATAAGTGAGCTTTTATGCTCTACGATTGCCATTTCACAGATATTTGCATCTATCATATTGATGAGCTCAAGAGTGTTGTCATATATCTCCTCCATCCCTTCTCGTATATCAAACGGAGGGTCAAAATAGAAATATGTTTTAGTGCCATCATTGAGCAATTTAGAGTAAAGATTTTCAAAGTAGATGAAGCTGTCTGCTTTGGTTATGTGTGCATTTGTTGCATTAATGCTACTTATATTCTTTTGCAATATCTCATATGCACTATTGCCTTTTTCTATAAAATATACATCTTTTGCACCTCTGCTTATCGCTTCGATACCTACAGAGCCACTGCCAGCAAATACCTCTACGAAGTTTTTATCTATGATGTCAAACTGTAGAGTATTAAAGAGTGATTCACGCATTATGCTTTTTGTACTCCTAGTTGTGGCTATGCTAGGTATGAGTATTTTTTTACCCTTGAGACTACCGGCCAATATCGAAACTTCGAAGCATTTTTGTTGTTTATGTTTTGTTTTCATGCGTAAGTGTAGTGATAATAGAATTAAAACCATTTTAATCACTATGTTTTTATCATTATTAGAGTAGAATAGCATCACTACATACATAAGGTAATCCATGAGTAACTATATGCTTTTTTCTGGTACAGCAAATGAAGAGCTAGGTATTGAGATAGCTAAATACCTAGAGATGCCACTATCAAAGGCTACAATAAAGAGATTTTCTGACGGAGAGATATCTGTGCAGATATCTGAGAGTGTTCGAGGTAAAGATGTATATATTATTCAACCTACGTCTGCTCCAGCCAATGCAAACTTGATGGAGCTTTTGATTATGGTTGATGCCTTCAAGAGGTCATCTGCGAGCTCTATCACTGCCATAGTGCCATATTATGGATATGCGCGTCAAGATAGAAAAGCGGCACCAAGAGTACCGATAACTGCCAAATTGGTAGCAAATTTGATGGAGGTCTCTGGTATCACCAGAATGGTGACCGTCGACCTGCATGCCTCGCAGATACAAGGGTTCTTTGATATTCCTGTCGATAATCTGTATGGCTCCATACTCTTCATAGACTACATAAAAGCTAAAAACTTCAAAAATCCTGTTATTGCATCTCCTGACGTCGGAGGAGTGGCGAGAGCAAGATATTTTGCCAAAAAACTAGACCTTGATATGGTTATAGTCGACAAGAGAAGAGAAAAGGCCAACGAGTCAGAGGTTATGAATATCATCGGTGATGTGGATGGTAAAGATGTTATCATTATTGATGACATGATCGATACAGCAGGTACCATGGTAAAGGCTGCAGAGGCCCTTAAGGGGTTGGGTGCAAATAGTGTCATGGCCTGCTGCACTCATCCGGTACTATCTGGACCAGCATATGATCGTATCAACAACGGTGAACTCGATGAGCTTATTGTTGCCAATACAATTCCACTAAAAGAGTCTTCGTCTAAAATCAAGGTTCTATCTACAGCGCCAATGTTGGGTGAAGTTATCAGGCGAGTTCACAATAGAGAGAGTGTAAATACTCTGTTTGACTTGCATGCCTAGGATACAGGCCAGATATGAGCAGTAAAGTCCCACAGAAAAATATACGTAATTTTTCGATAATAGCGCATATCGATCATGGCAAATCTACTTTGGCTGATCGTATCATACAAGAGTGTGGCGCAGTGAGCGACAGACAGATGTCTGCACAAGTTATGGATACCATGGACATAGAAAAGGAGAGAGGCATTACCATCAAGGCACAGTCTGTCCGACTAGATTATGTCAGAGATGGTGAGCACTACATACTCAATCTCATTGATACTCCGGGGCATGTTGATTTTTCATATGAAGTCAGCAGATCCTTGGCCTCTTGTGAAGGTGCACTGCTCATAGTGGATGCAGCCCAAGGTGTAGAGGCTCAGACTATTGCCAATGTCTATATTGCTATCGAGAATGATTTGGAGCTGTTGCCAGTGGTAAACAAGATAGATTTGCCTGCATCTG
>CAYWGB010000187.1:0-2201 GCA_964457825.1 uncultured Campylobacterales bacterium
GATGACTTAACAGATCCAGCACCAGCATCTGTTTTTGCTCACTTGGACGCAACAACAGTATTGAATCGTTCTATCGCTGAAAAAGGTATATACCCAGCAGTTGATCCATTGGATTCCTCTTCTAGAATGCTAGATCCTCAAATAGTAGGAGATGAGCATTATGGTGTGGCTAGGGGAGTACAGCAGATACTTCAAAAGTACAAAGACCTACAGGATATCATTGCTATCTTGGGTATGGATGAGCTTAGTGAAGATGACAAGCTTGTTGTTGAGAGGGCTAGAAAAGTTGAGAGATTCTTGTCTCAGCCATTCCACGTTGCTGAAGTATTTACAGGAAGTCCTGGTGTTTATGTAACACTTGATGATACTATTGCTGGCTTTAAAGGCTTGCTTGATGGTAAATATGACGAATTGCCTGAAGCAGCATTCTATATGGTAGGTGGCATTGATGAAGCAATTGCCAAAGCTGAAAAAATGAAAGCAAAAGAGGCGTAAGCCATAAAGGGTTGTCATGAGTAGTATGAAACTAGAAATTGTAACACCACTTGGTTCGGTATACAACGAAGATATCAAACAAGTTACATTACCAGGTAAAGAGGGTGAGTTTGGTGTGCTTCCAGGGCATGCCGCTTTGGTCTCACTACTAGATACAGGTGTTATAGATATTGAGACGGTCAATAACAAAGCTATAGTCGTAGCTATAAAAGGCGGTTATGTTAAAGTAGGTGATGAGAAAACTCTCTGTATCGTTGACGGTGCAGTTGTTGTCAACGATGAAGAAGGCAGTATTTCAGAGAGTCTTGAAGCGGCAAAAGAGCTATTGAAGAGCTCTGAATCTTCGGGCCAATCAATGGCTCATCTAACCAGTAAAATAGAAGCAGCAGGAAGATAACATTTTTAGTCTAATATTTGATTACTTATCCAAGAGTAGTGCTATTACTATATTTGTAATAGTTCTACTCTCTATTTATTTTATTTCTGTTGTGTGGGTCTTTGTATTGCGGTATGGCTTGCTTAGGCGTAGACTGAATATCGAAACAGATTCACTCACTAGGATATATATGGGATTTGCTCATTCCGTATCTGCACAATCTGTCTTGTCCACCTATACAAATAGGGCAGGTACTATTAATAGTGAAATACTCAAGGCTGCAATGGGTGATACTGTCAGAGTCTCCACAAAAGGGTTGACTCTTCTCTCTATCGTGGCTGCCACCTCTCCATTTATAGGACTCTTTGGTACTGTGATTGGCATACTTGAGACATTTTCTCACTTGGCAAACCAAAAGAGTGCTGGCCTGTCTGTCGTGGCACCTGCAATTTCGGAAGCATTAATAGCGACTGCCGTAGGTATATTTGTAGCTACTTTTGCCTACAGCTTTCATCTGATTCTTAAGAGAAAAGCATATGAATTGAGTTCTGTGTTGGGCTCGGAAATAGATGTTATTCTCTCCAAGCATAATGGTGGGGATGTCTAAGCGTGTTTAGTTGGGATGATAATCCAGATTTGAATATCACTCCTTTGGTGGATGTGATGCTTGTCTTGATGTCTATACTGATGATTACCGCACCTACCATGAACTATGAGGAGCAGATCAATCTTCCTCAAGGTACCCAGAGTAAAGTTCAAGCACAAAAAAAGAGTCTGACGATTCAGATGGATAAAGATAAAAATGTATTTATCGGCAAGGATAAATTTACACTAAGAGATTTTGCTGATAATATGCAATTGAAATCCAAAAATTATGATATGACAAAAGATGTAATGATAAGAGCTGATGAGAGATTACCATACAAGGACGTGATGTATCTTCTGAAGGTTGTTAAAGATGTTGGATTTAGCAGAGCATCATTAATCACAGAGTAATGAATTTCAATAAAATCATATCGCCCATAATTGCAGTAGGTTCTTATCTGCTAATTGTCTCATCTGTTTTATATTACTTCAATTACAAAAGTCAGCAAAAGCCAGTAGTTTATGTAGAGAAGAATACTAATAAAATAGAGGTTGCACTTGCAAGTGCGCCAAAAAAATCATCTTCTCAGCCAGTAAAAAAAACTCCTTCTAAAAAATCAGATACTCCTAAGCCACCAAAAGAAAAAAGTAAAAAAGTTAATAAAGTTAGAAACACAAGAAGTAATAAACACGAACAAAAACGACCAGCAAAATTGAAACTGCCACCCAAGCATAGAAAAAAACC
>CAYWGB010000188.1:0-2196 GCA_964457825.1 uncultured Campylobacterales bacterium
ATTTTCGACTTTCCAAACATCAGGCAATGCCTCTCTTAGATTCTTTGCCATTAAGCTCGCTGGTATCATACTTGCTGCTACTATCCCAGCTCCTAGTCCTAAAAATTTTCTTCTTTTCATGTTTCTTCCTTTATTTAATTTAAATTTATTTTACTGTTTTCAGATAAGCAACAAGCGCTTTTATCTGTCCGTCGTCCAACCATCCATTCTTGCCAAATGCAGGCATAGCAGAAACTGGATTGGTAGTATATGGGTTGTATATCTTTTGATATAGTGCTTCTTCTGGCCAGTAAGACAATCCAGTCAGTTTTGGTCCAAAACTACCTGGATTGACGATATCCTTACCGTTCACAGCATGGCATGCTAAGCAATTCCCAAGCTTCTTGGTATTAAATATCTTCTCACCCTGCTTTACCAAATCCGTGTCACCAGCCATGCTTGATGTGGCCAAAAGACCACTTGTAGCTATGACAACAAATATATTTTTTGCTAGATTCATTTTCTACTCCTTATTTACTAGATTTAATCATAAAATCTACAATTTTTTTGACTTGATCATCGGATAAGTCTGCATTTCCACCTTTTGGGGGCATTGCATTTTTACCATTGATCGCATTCTTGTATATCGTAGCGATATCCTCTTTTGTAACTTTTGCCCATGCATCTTTGTTTCCCACTACAGGAGCACCAATTGCCGCATTCGCGTGACAAGCACTACATTTTGCTTTATATAGCTTTTCTGCCTCTGTTACCTCCTTGGACTCTTTTGTTTTTGGTAGATTTTTAGCTGTTGACATTGGCGGTTTAAAATCTTTTAGAACATGCTTGATTTCAAGAACTGGAATCTCTTTGCAATCTTTCATGCATCTAGTACCAGCCCCATAATTCTTCTGATCATTAAGAAATTTGGAGACTTCTGTCGCACCAACACCACCATCAACATTAGGATAAAAGCCATCTTGATTTGGCATTTTTATTTTTAGAAATTTCTCTCTATCTAGTACATAATCATCGTCTAAATCTTTGCCATCTATTTGTATTTCATTGACAGATAGTAGATAAGCTGTGATAGCATACACTTCATCGTTACTCAAACTTTTAGGGTGAGGGAACGGCATAGCTGATTTGATGTACCAAAATAGTGTACTGGCGTACGGCCAATAACTTCCAATTGTTCTAATCGGTGGTTCGTCACCTGCTGTTGGATCGATAAGTTGGTTTTTTAGGCTGCCTTGGCCTCCTACTAGGGTAGGGTAGCCTTTTCCACCCATTCCAAACTCACCATGACACATAGCGCATTGAGTAGCAAACAGCTCATCACCCTGTTCTACACTACCTTTGCCTTCGGGTAAACCTGTGCCGTCCGGCATTACATCAGTATCCCATGCCTTTATTTCATTTTTAGTGGGGCTCCTGCCAATTGCAGAGAAGCCCTTGGTTTTTTGTGTATTTACCGCGTATGCCTGATAATGCTTCTCTTTGATGGGGTACATAATGGCACCATCAACATTTTTTTTCAATTTTGCATCACCAGCTATGGCACAAGTTGACATTATTCCTAAAGCAACTGTGACCATTATTAGGGATTTTTTAACTTCTAAGTTGTACATTGTTTACCTCCCCATTTGCCTTGATTGACCAAGTCACAATCGGATTTCTGTGATATACAGATTCGACACCTACAGCAGCTATCTCTTGATCTATGGTGGGTTGTATGTTCCCAGCATCGTCAATGGATCTGCTGCCTATTATCATTGGCTTACCCTCCCATTTGATAATGTAGCTAAATCTAGTCCAAGATTTTGGAAGCACGAGACCTTTCAGCGAAGCCTCTACCCAGTTTTTACCACCATCTAATGTGATGTCAACTGTTTTGATAGTGCCTTGTCCGCTCCATGCTAGCCCCTGTATCTCTACCATGTCACCTTTTTTGAGGTCAGTCCATGGTCTCTCTGGACATGGAGAAGTAATCACTGAGTTTACCTCCATAGGCCAAAAATACTGTATGGCCTTTCCACTAGGTTGTAACATTGTGTATTTTGATGTCTCCTCTTTGCTGTGCCAAGGTTTGTCACTAAACTCAAGTCGTTTTAGCCACTTGACATTTAGATTTCCTTCCCATCCTGGAACAAGAAGTCTCACCGGATATCCCTGCTCAGCTCTCAATGGTTCACCATTCTGAGCCCATACAATCAT
>CAYWGB010000189.1:0-2194 GCA_964457825.1 uncultured Campylobacterales bacterium
TAGAGGCCAAAACAGTGATAGTATGTACAGGCAGTACACCCAAAAGGGCTGGATTTGATGGCGAAGATAAATTTTTTGGCAAAGGCATTAGCACATGTGCAACATGTGATGGATTTTTCTATAAGGGTAAAGAGGTTGCAGTTTTAGGTGGTGGAGACACTGCTCTAGAAGAAGCTCTCTACTTGGCAAACATATGTTCAAAAGTTTATCTCATACACAGACGAGAGGAGTTTAGAGCTGCACCTCCAACACTGCAACGCGTGATGAAAAACGATAAAATCGAGCTAGTGCTAAATGCATCTGTCGAGGAAGCCTTTGGTGACACAATGGGTCTCAATGGTGTAAAAATAAAATTCTCAGACGGAACACCTGCAAGGATGCTGGATGTACCTGGTCTTTTTGTATTTGTAGGAAACAACATCAAAAATGAAGTACTCATACAAGAAGATGGTACATTTTTGTGTGATGTGAATGCTAACGGCGAGGTGATAGTCGACCTCAAAATGCACACAAATATTGAGGGGCTATACGCAGCAGGTGACATGCGTATCGAAGCAGCCAAGCAAGTCGTATGTGCCGCATCAGACGGAGCAATAGCAGGGATGCAAGCACTAAATTATATATTGGAGAATGATTAATGATAAAAGTAGGAATAGTAGGAAGTACAGGTAGGATGGGAGAGTATCTCATCAAAAATATCCTAGAGGATGATGCTCTAGAGCTAGCAGCACTTCATGTATTTGATGAGCTTAAAAATAGAGTGCCAGACAGTGTATTTATCACCAACTGCATGGAGGAGTTTTTGAAGCATGTAGATGTAGTGATCGATTTTTCGGCACCAGTTGCTACACAATCACTATGCGAGGAGGCTCTAAAAAACCCAACCCCTCTAGTGGTTGCAACAACTGGTTTTGATGAGCATCAGAAAAATCTACTCCAAGAGTGTGCTAACACAATGCCAGTACTCTACTCATCTAATATGTCAGCTGGTATTGCACTCCTCAAACAACTAGTAGAGCAGACAGCAAATAGACTCAAAGATTTTGATATAGAGATAGTAGAGCAGCATCATAGACATAAAGTAGATGCCCCAAGTGGCACCGCTCTTACGCTAGCTGAATTTGCTGCCAAAGGTAGAGGTGCAAACCTAGATGACGTCAGAATTAGTGGCAGAGATGGTCAAGTAGGTGCTAGAACCAAGGATGAGATAGCTGTCATGGCTCTAAGAGGTGGTGATATAGTCGGTCGACATACTGTTGGATTCTATAACGATGGTGAATTTATTGAGCTCAATCATACGGCAACCAGCAGGGAGACGTTTTCCAAAGGCGCTATTAGGGCTGCTGTATGGGTAGTCGACCAAAAGCCAGGAATGTACAGCATAAATGACTGTCTCGGAATATAAGTGAGTAACTACATCATAACAAGGAATAATATATGTGTGCAATCGTAGGCGTTTTTGGCGCTAGCAAGGCTGCAACGGTAGCCTATTACTCTCTATTTGCTATGCAGCATAGAGGACAAGAAGCGACAGGGATATCCGCATCAGATGGAGAACACCTCAATGTTTACAAGAAAAAAGGTATGGTTTCTGATGTCTTTTCTCAATCAGCACTTGATGCCTTGGCAGGCTCATCTGCCATAGGGCACAATAGATACTCTACAGCAGGAAAAGAGTCAGCCAATGATACACAGCCAGTTTTCGCCAAGTATAAACTCGGGGAGATATCTGTAGTACACAATGGAAATCTAGTCAACAAACAGACAGTCCGTGATGAGCTCATATCAAAAGGGGCTATATTTCAAACAGATACTGATACTGAAAACATAGTACACCTCATAGCCAAGTCACAAGAGGATGCCCTCAGCGACAGAATCAAACATATGCTAACCAAAATTGAGGGTGCCTATTGCCTCATCATACAGAGTCGTACAAAGATGTTTGTGATTCGGGACAAATATGGTATCCGACCATTAAGCCTAGGTAAACTCAAGGATGGTGGTTGGATAGTAGCCAGCGAGACTTGTGCTTTTGATTTGGTGGGAGCTGAGTTTGTACGAGATGTAAATCCTGGTGAAATGATCACTTTCGAAGAGGGTAAAGAGCCAGTAAGCGAACAGTTATATGAGCCTGATTTTCATCCATGTGCATTTGAGTATATATATTTCTCTAGACCAGACAGCATCATCGATG
>CAYWGB010000190.1:0-2189 GCA_964457825.1 uncultured Campylobacterales bacterium
AAATTAACTTCTATCGCTACAAGTACCTATACACAGACATTTAAGAGCCTTTAGTGAACATTTGTTCACTGAACTATTATTTCAAATATAGTTCCATGAACAAATGTTCATATTGTCATATACCCATTATCTTGACATTTGAACGTTTGTTCACTATAATTTTGTTTCGTTTGTAGCTACATACACATATCCACGCTGGAGGCAGGTGTCAATTATATGAATAAAAGAAAAAGAGAGATACTGGACAGATCACTAGAGCTATTTGGCTCTAAAGGATATAGCGGCACGACAGTAAGAGATATAGCTAGAGCTGTAGGATTGCAGCAAGGAGCACTATATAATCACTTCAAAAATAAAGATCATATTCTAGAGACATTAATTGACGAATTGATGAGTTCAGCCATAGTTGAGATATTTGCCAACAAAGAGCCTTTGCAACTATCAAAAAAAGGGAAAGCGATACTCCGAAATATCTCCAATACATTCAAACTACTTAGTTTTGATGGTAAAAATGAGGCTCTTTTTAGACTGATGATGCAAGAGATATATAGAAATAAAAAAATAAGGGATCTCTATTTAGAATATTTCTACCAGCAAAACATAAAAAAACTATCTGCCACTTTTTTTGAAATGATGCAGGCAGAAATTATTAAATCGAGTGACCCGCTATTTCTCGCGAATGAATTTCTTGCTCCACTCTTTTTCTATCAATCACAAGTTGCAATGCTTAAGATAGACAAAAAATCGACCTCCTCTGCCGTTACGCTATTTGAAAAGCATACAGATATGTTTTGGGAAAATATTAAAATAGAACAGGTCAAACCAGAGATTCAAGGAGTCAATGGAGCATTGTTCTAATTAAGATATAATTTATTCACAATAAAATATCTCAAAAGATACACAAGGAACACAATGGACGACAAAAGAAGAATAGCACTCTTTATAGATTCTGACAACATTAGTCATCACGCTTTAGAAGGTATCATCAATGAACTCTCCAAGTATGGTGTTGTAAGTATCCGACAAGCCTATGGAAACTGGACAAAAGATAATCTAAAAAACTGGGAACCCAAACTATTAGAGCTTGCAATTCGCCCTATTCAACAATTTGACTATACTAAATCCAAAAATGCAACCGACATACTTATGACTATAGATGCTATAGACTTACTGCATACACAAACAGTGGATGCTTTTGCTTTTGCTACTAGTGATAGTGATTTTACTCCTGTTGCTATGCGTGTTATCGCACAAGGACTCACAGTATACGGTTTTGGTGAACGAAAAACACCAAAGCCATTCATGGTAGCATGCTCCAAATTCATCTTTACGGAACATCTAATGGACAATGATGATAAGGATGAAGGCAATAATGCTGCCCCAAAACCAAACAAACAGGTCAAGAGAACAGAATTAAGGCAAGATACATGGTTAGTGAACTTACTTAGAAACGCCTGGGGTCAAACAATGGATGATGATGGTTGGGCCAATTTGTCAGATGTGGGTATATATATAGGAAACAACTCTTCGTTTTCACCAATCTCATTTGGATACAAAAAATTAAGTACACTCATTAAAGAGATTGACCTCTTTGACATACGACAAAACGAGTGGCATACAACTCAGTTGGAGATAAGAGACAAGCGATACAAGTCCTAAAAGTGATGGCTTTTACATGGATAACGAAAACTATTTAAGGATGTACTTTGAGCAAAAATAGTAAGTTCCATATCATGCTTGTTTGCTATTTTTTGCAAAGAGATTTTATCCTTTATATTAAATGATATTAACATCTCATACTCTTCGCCGCTAGAGCCTATTTCAATGGGTATATCTTTTAATATTAAGATTCCATATTTATTTATATCAAGTATCTTATTTGTGTCACAAAAAAGACCATCGGAGATATCCATACCAGATGTTATAAGCCCCCTGCTCTCCTGTATGAAATCTCCTCTTAGCTCTGGCAGATAAAATCTAGATTTTTTTGAAATTTCTTTGCCTGATAGTAATAATTCCAGATCTTTTTTGCTATCTCCTAGCACTCCTGTGTAGGCTAGCAGATCACCCTCTTTCATCTCGTCTCTCCTGAGTGGATTTTCGGTTTCAGAGATGAGCGCTATTGTTATATTTAATTTTGCTCCAGCTGTTGTATCTCCACCTATGATTTTACATCCATATTGGCTAGC
>CAYWGB010000191.1:0-2165 GCA_964457825.1 uncultured Campylobacterales bacterium
TGTAAAGCCACCAGCCGCGCAGTTGTCACTGTTGAAGTTTCCCTGACAATACCCAACTCTTATCCAGTTTGCTACAAGAGAGGCAAGACGAGAGCGAAACTCTGTCGCTAATAAAAGTACTTTTTCTGTCATTGTGAGGGTGCTATCTATCGTGTTGCTATACTCCCTATCTATTAAGTGCAACACTATCTGCTTTAGCTCATCTATCGCTTTAGGGCGTTCATCTTTTCTAGCACGACGTCCAAATAGCTCTATTTGACCTACACGTATAAACGATGACGCTACTCGTGTAGAGATGGCTACAGGCTCAGATATCATGACCTCCGGATCCCTTGAGCTTGAATGCTCTTTGAACCATGGCCTACTTGCTCTCTCTGTTTTGGAAACATACAGACTCAAGGAGCGTGATGTCGGTACCTCTAGCGCATACATATGCTCTTGTGCCAAAAATTCACGCAGACTTGAGCGCAAGACAGCGCGCCCGTCCGCTCCACGACAATATGGTGTTTGTCCACCACCTTTAAGTTGCATCTCCCATCGTTTACCATCTTTTAGTATCTCCAACACAGAGATGGCACGACCATCACCATATCCGTTGCCTGTACCAAAAGGGCACTGTTGATAATACTCAGTACCATATATAGATAGGGCATAGCCAGTAGCCCAACCAGTAGGCATGAACTTTTCAGGTGCCTTGGATAAATCTCCCGAAAACACTCTAATAAAATCTTGCTCACTAGCAAGAGAGTCAGCAAAACCTAGCTCATCGAAAAACTCATTGCTATGCATAATATACTCTGGATTTTCAATGGGCGTAGGTTTCACTGGGACATAATGCCCAGAGCAGACCTCTCTGGACAAGTGGTCTATGCCGTCTTGGCTGGCGTCAGGGTCACTTTTGAGCCTTTCAATAAAGGAGTAGCTGATAAAAGGTGCCAGCTCTTTGAGTGTTTTTATATTATTCTCTGCATGTCGTGTACAATTCATGTTTCATCCTTGATTTTATAAATGTACACATAAAGGGTTAATAGTAAGATAAATATCTATCATTCGTTGTTCTTTGTGGTAACAGCGCCTATCGAATCATGATAATATTTCCTATTTCATATTCCTTTTAAGCATCCAAGATGTAGAATACCTAATACTAATCTAAAGGAATCATTATGAGCAAACTTACAAAAATATCACTATTAGTCGGTGTAGCAGCCTTAGCTGTTTCACCTTTGGCGGCAAAAGTAAAGTGGAAACTAGCCGAGACATGGCCATCAACGCTCACGCCCCTTGCATCACCTCCAGCCAAAGTGGCAGCGCTAGTAGAGCAGATGAGTGATGGAGATTTTACAATCAAAATCGAAGGCAAAGAGAAGCACAAGGCCCCACTTGGGATACTAGACATGGTAAAAAGTGGACAGTACGAGATAGGTCATAGTGGTTCATACTACTGGAAAGGTAAAGATATAAATACAGTATGGTTTACATCTATGCCATTTGGCATGACACCATCTGAGCAGTATGCATGGTTCTACTACGGCAACGGCAAGAAATATATGAAAGAGGTCTACGATAGATTTGGTATCTACAACTACCCAGGTGGAAACACAGGCAATCAGATGGGCGGTTGGTTTAAAAAAGAGATCAAGAGTGTAGCCGACCTCAAGGGACTCAAGATGAGAATACCTGGTTTAGCCGGTGAGGTTATGGCAAAGGTGGGTGTAAATGTGACGAACATCCCAGCTGGTGAACTCTATACATCTCTAGACCGTGGCACAATCGATGCTCTAGAGTGGGTAGGGCCTGGCATGGATATAAAAATGGGCTTTCATAAAGTTGCGCCATACTACTACACAGGTTGGCATGAGCCGGCAAGTGAGATGCAGTTTATGGTTAACAAAAGAGCATTTGATAAGCTTCCAAAAAAATATCAAGTGATGTTAGAGACAGCAATGAAAGCAGCATCTATGGATATGTATATCGAAAACTTCTCGGACTCAGCAGAAGCATGGGCTAAGATGAAAGAGACAAATCCAGATATTAAAGTCAAGAGTTTTCCTGTGCCAGTGATGCAAGCACTTAAAAAAGCTTCAGATGAAGTATATGACGGATATGCAGCTAAAAATCCTAAATTCAAAGAGATATTAGCAGATTACAGAGCATACATGAAAAAG
>CAYWGB010000192.1:0-2160 GCA_964457825.1 uncultured Campylobacterales bacterium
ACAAACTACCCTACTATCAAAAAATCAATCCGTAAACTAGAGATTATTGAGCAGATGGAAGAGAATGGCCAATTGGATATGCTTACGAAAAAAGAAGCTCTTATGCTACTTAGAAAAAAGGCAAAGTTAATCTCATATCTAGAGGGTTACAGGGACATGAAAAAACTTCCAGACATTATGTTTGTAGTTGACACAGTTAAAGAACATATCGCCGTCAAAGAAGCCAGAAGAATGGGTATGAAAGTAGTAGCTCCACTAGATACAAACTGTGATCCAGACCTAGTAGACTATCCGATTCCAGGAAATGATGATGCAATCAGATCAATTAACCTTTTCTGTAGAGAGATAGCTGATGCATGTATAGAAGGAAAAGCTATATATGACGAAGAGCAAGGCAATGCATCTCAAGATTCAGAAGATACAGTAACAGCTATGTCGGCAGCTGCTGAAGCAAATGTCTCAGCAGAAGAGGTAAAAGAAATCACAGCAGACAAAGTTGACACTGAGGCTAAAACTGAAAAGAGTGATGAGGCAAAAGCAGAAAAAATTGAAACAAAAGCGCCAGAGTCAAAAGAGCCAGAGTCAAAAGATGCACCAAAAGCAGCAAAAAGCAGTAAAAAGGGCGATGACCTAACAAAAATAGTAGGTGTTGGAAAAGTTTACCAAGGCAAACTCAACGATGAAGGATTCTACACTTTTGACGATGTTGCAAACATGAATGATGAGCAGATACAAATGATGGAAGAGAAATATAAATTCAAAGGTGACTTTAGAGACGCAGTCGCATCAGCAAAAGAGCTAGCAAAAGGATAAAAGATGGCAAATTTCGGACCAAAAGATATTAAAAAACTAAGAGAGATGACAGATGCAGGCATGATGGACTGCAAGAAAGCATTATCTGAATCAGATGGAAACATGGACAAGGCCGTAGAGTGGCTTAGAGATCAGGGTCTAGGAGCAGCCGCGAAAAAAGCAGGTAAAGTTGCTGCCGAAGGTGCAATAGGTATTAAGATAGATAACAATAAAGCTACAATCGTTGAGATAAACTCTCAAACAGATTTTGTTGCACAGAATGATAAGTTTTTAGAGTTATTAAATACAGTAGTTACGCACGCGTATGATAATAATTTGGACAATGCTGATGCCATCAACGCCTCCACAATAGATGGACAATCATTCGAAGAGTACTTGTCATTACAAATAGCAACCATTGGTGAGAAACTCGTCGTTAGACGATCTGATCTTATTGCTGGCGGTGATGATTGTGCAGTGGCGGCATATGTGCATTCAAACAACCAAAATGGAGTTATCATAGAGGCAAAATGTGACTCAGCAGATACTGCAAAAGCAATGGCTCCAGTACTCAGAGAGATCGCTATGCATGCAGCTGCAATGTCTCCTAGTACATTAAGCTACAAAGACTTTGATCCTCAATTTATAGCTGACGAGACAAAAGGCCGTATCGTAGCAATAGAGACAGAGAACGAAGAGTTAGCCAGATTAGGTAAAACTCTAAAAAATGTACCTCAATACATCTCTATGAGTCAACTTACAGACGAAGTGCTAGCCAAAGCCGAGGCTGACATCAAAGCAAAACTAGCTGATGAAGGTAAGCCTGAGAAGATATGGGACAAAATAGTTCCAGGAATGCTAGCAAGATTCATCTCAGACAACACCACTATCGATCAAGAGCAATGTCTTCTTGATCAAAAATTTGTAATGGACGATAGCAAGACGGTGGCAGAGTACCTAGAGGAAAAAGCTAAAGCCGCAGGCGGTACAGCAAACATCACAAAATTCACTCGACTAGAAGTAGGCGAAGGGATAGAGGTAGAAGAAGAAGATTTTGCAGCAGAAGTAGCAGCACAGATGGCATAAGCCATCACGCTTCTAATTCGACCCCGATCATCAAGCTCTTTGCTTTAACTATTTTTTCTTGAATACTTACACCTATTAATGTCAGCAACACCAATCCATCCGCACAATATATCATATATCTTAAATAAATCATAAGTATTGCCCCCTCGTCAGAAAGAGACGGCCACCAACAAGAATACAGATATGAAAGGTTGATTACTTCATGTGCCAAAGCGCGCATAAGAGAATATCTATTTAGCAAGCATGCAGCATTACCATGAGCATATTTTACAGTCTCTAGCT
>CAYWGB010000193.1:0-2121 GCA_964457825.1 uncultured Campylobacterales bacterium
AGATAAAAAGCAAAGCCAAAGAGCAAGAGTTGCCATATGCACTACGTATTTGTAAGCCAGATGATGACATTACATTGAGCGATGAGGTCATGGGCAAAATTACTATGAGTCCACAAGATATAGGAGATTTCACAATTATCCTCTCTGGCGGCAAGCCAAGCAATGATTTTGCACTTGCATGTGATAATATATTTATGAATACCTCTGTAAATATAGACTCTAGCAAGTACCAAGAGCGTACTGCAAGACAGACACATATCCAAAACTCATTGGGCTATGAAAGTAGTGCAAAATATGTACACTTGTCACCTTTGGTCACCAAAGATGACAAGAGCAGTTCTATCATCTGGTTACTGAGTCAAGGCTATCTTCCTGATGCTATAATCAACTATCTTTTGCGTTTCACCATGACAACAACTGATGAGATATTTACACTGCCAGATGCCATGCAGTGGCTTGAATTGGAAAATCTCTCCAAGGAGCCGAGTAGGTTTGAGATAGAAGAGTTACAACATATCAATACTCAGCATATAAAACAGATGGACGACAAAAAGCTCTCTACTATATTTGGTTTTGTAGACAAAGATATAGGGAGGCTTGCCAAATTATACTTGAATGAATCAAGCACTACAGAAGAGCTCAGGGCAAGTATAAAGCGTATCTTTGCCCCCAAAAAGATAGATTCTTTCGATCATGATCAACTACGAACAGTCTCGGAGCTTATAATTAGTGCGGATATGCACAACACCCTCGATGAGCTTATAGAGCATCTCCTCACTGAGTTAAAAGTATCAAAAGAGGAGCTACTGATGGTGCTGCAGCTTTTGATCACCGGGTCAAAAACTAGCCCAAATCTCAGTGAAATTTATGCTCTAGTTAAGCCATATATTACTCAAATTGTAAAACTGGAGTCATAATTTTGAAAATATTTTTATACAAGATTTTTATTATCTCATCGCTATTTGCCTTTTTGCCAGCATCAGCTCAAAATATCACATATGCAAATGTCCACGCTATGCCACAGAGTATCGAGAAGGACTACTATATCTGGAGACTACTCTCGAAACCTAGCACTACTAGAGCTCAGGCACTTAGCATAGGTAAAGAAGTCAAGAGATCTACTCCCAAACTAAGAACAGCATACAAGAAAAAAACGCACCTGAATCTCCCCGCTACTAGGAAAATAAGAACCGCCAAAGAGAGACAAAGAAAACAGAGACTCACAAAAGAGCTTAGACGAGTATTTGGAGCACCAAACCCGTTTGCAAAATGGTTAAGCCTCCCCGCCTACAAACAGGTAGAACTGTTTAATTCAGCAGGAAAAAATGCAAGAAAAAAACTCAACCATACGTTGACCAAAGCACAATGGAATAGACTTATACAGGTACCACAGTTTAATAAATCTATCAGGTATATAAAATCCGAGAAACTAAAGTATCTACAAAGAGGGTTTACTTTTCCCATATCCAAAAGTAGCAGACTCAATGGTAAAAATAGTATGATCCTTGCATTTGCTGCCCTCAGACGAGGCAACGAGAGAATGGCTTCATCTTATTTTATACAGGCAACCAAGTATCCAGAGGAGAGAGAAGATTTAGATGCAGCTCTGTTTTGGCTCTATTTGATCACAAAAAAACGTATCTATCTTGATAGGGTACTCAAGAGTTATGATGTCAATATATATACTCTCTCAGCAAGAGATATCGCAAAAATGCCTTATCCAAAAACGATATCTCCTAGACTGCCTATGGTGAAGAGGTTGAATAATTCAGCCTATCTAGAACCAATATACTGGGTACAAATAAAGAAACAAGCAAAAAATGCACCTGCATCAAAATTGACAAATTTGGCCAATCAATACAAATCAGCCAATACTATTGGCTACTATACTTGGCTCATGTCAAGGGCTAGTAAAGATGTGAAGCAATATTTTCCTATGCCGTATCGTAGCACCATTCGAGGATTGCCTCCTACTAGACAGGCACTGCTTTATGCAATTGCGAGACAAGAGAGCAGGTTTGTTCCTGGCTCTATATCTACTTCATATGCTTTAGGACTCATGCAGATAATGCCGTTTTTGGTAAAAGACTTGGCAAAACAGCGACATGAGCGTGTCGATTA
>CAYWGB010000194.1:0-2109 GCA_964457825.1 uncultured Campylobacterales bacterium
ATTGGCGTGAAATTTCAGAGTATTTTAGGCGTCTGCCTCGCAAGTTTAATTATCTCCTGATTATTCAGTTTGCACCACTACTGTTCCTCTCTGCTCTGCTCATAAAAGAGATTAGCCCAAGATCATATAACTCACAACTATTTCAATACCTTTTAGCTGCTTTTGTGCTAATAGTCTTTTCCTATATTCCGTGGAATAGGATATTATGGTGGTTTGCTCCAGTCTTTTATATTGTCACAATCTTAATGTTAGGACTAGTCAACCAGTCACAATATGGTGCCACTAGATGGTTTCATCTGCCCGGAACCCCACTTACCATACAACCATCAGAACTGATGAAAATAAGTGTTATTTTGATGCTGGCATATCTAATCAAGCAGTATCCCCCAGGTGAAAAAGGATATGGATTTACCAAATTTTCTATGTTATCGGTCGTAATACTGATTCCATTTTATCTCATATTCAAAGAGCCTGACTTGGGTACTGCACTTGTGATGCTCATATCTGGATTTGGGCTGCTTTTCATGGTGCATGTAAACTGGAAGATTTGGGTTGCAATACTTGTATTGGCGCTACCTGGAAGTTATCTAGCCTACAAATTTATGCTCAAACCATATCAGATCAAGAGAATACACGACGCACTCTACAAACCTAGCTATCAAGTGCAACAAGCCCTCATAGCCATCGGTTCAGGTGGACTTAAAGGCAAAAGCGAAGAGGACGCCACTCAGACAAAACTACAATTTCTACCAATCGCCACAAGTGACTTTATCTTTGCCTATCTAGGTGAGAGATTTGGTTTTACAGGCATGCTGACGGTCATTGGGGTTTATATCCTGCTCATAGTGCATCTATTGCGAATATCCAATATATACAGTAGCAACTACCTCATAGTGAGTGTCTCATCTGGATTTGCTTTTTTACTGTTTGTATATATGAGTGTGAATACACTAATGGTCATAGGATTGGCTCCAGTCGTTGGTCTGCCTCTGCCAATGTTTAGCCATGGAGGCACATCTTTGATAATTTTTACTGCTTTTTTAGGAATTTTGATAAATCTAATCGCAGTTGAAAGTTATATTGAGTATAATGCCGATGCTAAATTAAGCTTAATGAGTAAAGATCCGATAGAGCGAAGCAGAGCCAGAAGTGCTAGACGCAGAAAGATTAGAAACTCAAATATAGTGTAGATTTACAACTTAACCAATGAGGGTCTGTAGCTCAGTTGGTTAGAGCACTCGGCTCATAACCGAGTGGTCGGGAGTTCGAGTCTCCCCGGACCCACCACTTACATCAAATTCTTTTTACTATTCAGTCCATTGCAATTGATCATAATAGTGACCTATATTATTGTAGTTTAACTGTCTAAAATATGGTATCTTATTGATTTCATAAATCGTCTTTGGCATTTTTATATCTTCTACCTCTTTGTCATCCTTGACTGCTTTGCTTACATTGGATTTTAAAGCTTTCAGATATTCAAGAGTCGCTTTATAGGAGTTTTTATCATACTCTTTGCCATGTCCTCCTAGCAGATATTTCGCTTTTAGAGTGACTATATGCTCAACCATTTTAATCCAGCCATCTACATCGGAATTCTTAGTGTAGTTAAGCATGCGACCATTAAAGATAATATTTCCAGCAAACACAAAGCTATCATCCTTGCTGTAGATCGCAATATCACTTCTCTCTTCTGAGGCTTTTGATGCTTTGATAATCTTAAGTATCTTTCTACTGCCTTTGATTTCATATCCATCATCAGCCAGAATATCAGCATTGATTACCTTGGTTCCTTTTAGTATCTCTGGCTTCAAGAGCATCTTGAACCTTTTGAATTTCTCAGGATTATCTTTTATATCTTGGTTTATCATCTTGCCACCTATTATAGTAGCTCCATGCTCTTTAAAAAATGAGGCACCCTGTATCCTGTCATCATGATAATTACTAAGCACTACAGCAGAGATAGGTTTCTTGGGGTATCTACTCTTGATTAGATCATTAAACTCTTTTGCAAATAGATATGTTGGGCCTGCATCCAAGACAACAACACTATCTCCAATATCCACATAGCACACATTGGAGACAAAACCATTGTTTTCTTTTTTAGGT
>CAYWGB010000195.1:0-2079 GCA_964457825.1 uncultured Campylobacterales bacterium
CAAAGTGCACTACATACCCGTCACGACTAATCAGATAGCCATCCTTGCCATCAAATTTGATGATGCCATGGTTCATATTGTGCATATGCTCCATGCGTGAAGTTGTTACGCCATCTTCTATGACAACAACAGATCTGCTCTCTCTTTCTACCACAAATATCTTCTCGCCTGAGGTGGGTGCTCCCGCATATAGAAATAGACCTCCTAATAATCCAAGCAATATAGCTTTCATATCTACTCCTTTATCTTGATATCTCATTGTACTAAGATAGTGACTAGGTATCTCTTGACCTGTATCAATAGCTACTTACTCAACATTAAGCTACTCTAATTATAATCAAGCTAGATATATAATATAAGGACGCAATATGTACAGTGTAGAAGATGTAGAGAAGGGGAAAGAGGTTGACTTTACTCATCCTGATCCAGCTTTTTACGAAGCTTTGGGATTTGATGGAATGCAGGATTTGATGTATAGATTTTATGATGAGATATATGAGAGTAGCATAGCTCATTTTTTCCCACAGGATGAAGATGAGTTTAATAAAGTTAAAGAGAAAAATAGTAAGTTTTTCATACAAATATGTGGTGGCCCAAAAGTGTATGAAGATGAAGCTGCCGGAATGAAGCTAGATGAATATATGGTTAGGCTACATGATGAGTTTTCTATCACGGAGAAATCTCGCTATGAGTGGTTGGGATGCATGGAGACTGTACTTCGGGATACGGATATAGACCAGAAGCTAAAAGATAATTTTTGGGAGTACCTGGAGCAGTTTTCTAAGTTAACTGTAAATACTTTTAGCGATGGCAGCACATATTATGCTGCATACACCGCAAAATAAGCCAAAGAGATATCTCTCTTAGGCACCTGGAATATGCTGTCTGTGCTCTACAGAGTATGTAAATGTTGGTGTAGTTAAGTTCTCTATATACTTAACAAATTTACCAGTCTCAGACTCATAGATTCCGATTCTTCCTGTTGTCCACTCTGAAATCATTGTCCACTTACCATGATTTGCAGGTTCTGCATGCAGAAGTCTTGGTTGCACAGGCTCTTTCACTGCAGCACCCAATTTATCAGGCATAGGCATGATCTTCTCTTTGCCAAATGCTTTTTCGACCACTGGTACTGGCTCATGTTGTGTCGCATCCCACTCTTGGATAACCTTTTTGGTTTTTGCATCGATTAGTTGACCTTTTGTTTTGCCCACTTTGATGATCCTGTCTGTCTCAAGAGTCTCTTTGTTGATCAGGTGAACTTCATTGTAGACTTCTGGTTTGCCTAGTACGCAGTCTGACCATATCCATGGAGTATCTTCTCCCGTTCCTACAAATAGTCCACCGCCAGATGTCGGTACTTTTTTTACAATCTTCCAACTAGGAGATTCCCAGATGACTACCGAACCAAAGTTCATAGAGTTTGTAGCATTGAGCTGTTTGCCTGATTTTTTATTGAACCAAGATGAGCCTTGACCGGGGTGTGGCTTTGACTTTTCACCAGTGAACACTTTAGCAGCCAGGTTCTTCTCTTTGAAATCCACAATACCCATGACATCACTACCTTGAGAAGCAATCATAAAGTATCTGCCAAAATCTTCGCCTTTGTTTTCATTCAAGAAACAGTCATGAAGAACTTTACCGATATTAGGTATATCGCCCACGATTGGAAAGTCAGGCTTGCTATAATCTATGATATATACATGACCTCCATCTTTGAGTGCCATAGCAAAGTATGGCCCATATGGAGTGTCGGCTATGCCAGCTACACGACTTGGCCCAATCTGACCATCGGGGTCGATTACACGGCTGGTATCATATACTTTGAGAGGTTCAAGTGTCTTGGCATCACATAGTACTGCACCACCTGGGTTGTAGTTACCTGCCAAAATATATTTGCCATCAGGAGATACCGCTAGTCCTCTAGACTCTTGACCCACTTGTACTGAAGCAAGTGCTGGTTGACCAGGAGCTGCGATATCAAACATCGTAAGTTTTCCAGATCTTGAGATAGAGTAAGCATATCTAGGATTTGCTTTATTGGTCACAGTAACATGTACTGCAAACCCAGCTTTGTGT
>CAYWGB010000196.1:0-2056 GCA_964457825.1 uncultured Campylobacterales bacterium
ACAGCAGGTACTTTTCTAAATGGGATCATTCACATAGGCACAAAACAACAACAAGCCGGCAGGCAAGGGGAGTTTGCTTCCGTGAAACTAGCTGAGTACCTACGTAGCTTGGGACTTGAGATAGGCAGACTCAAGACTGGTACATGTGCAAGGATAGATGTCAGTAGCGTGGACACCTCTGTCATGGACGAGCAAGGAGGGGATACGCCACCAACCCCTTTTTCGTTTAGAACCAACAAAGAGACATTTAATCCCAAGCAACTACCATGCTTCATAGCCTACACAAACGAGACCACACACACAATCATCGAAAGCAATTTTGACAAAGCACCACTTTTTTCTGGCCAGATAGAAGGCGTGGGGCCTAGATACTGCCCTAGCATAGAGGATAAGATCTATAGATTTAGAGACAGACCCAGACACCAAGTCTTCGTGGAACCTCAGACTATGGATGCTACCGAGTATTATATCAATGGTATGAGTACATCGTTGCCTACTGAAGTCCAGTTGGAGATGGTGCGATCTATCGAGGGCATGTCGGATGCCAAGATAGTCAGGTATGGATACGCCATAGAGTATGATTATATCCAGCCAACTGAACTGCACCACACCCTAGAGACAAAAAAGATATCCAATCTATACATGGCAGGCCAAACAAACGGTACGACAGGTTACGAAGAGGCAGCAGCACAAGGCCTCATAGCAGGCATCAATGCGGTATTGTCCATCCGAAATGAGGAACCATTTATCCTGCGTAGAGATGAGGCATATATTGGTGTACTAATAGATGATTTGGTGACTAAGGGTACAAAAGAGCCATATCGCATGTTTACATCCAGAGCAGAGTATAGACTATTGCTAAGAGAGGATAATGCTGATATAAGACTTTCAAAATATGCGGCCAAATATGGACTATTGGATTCTGGCTTTACTGATGCAGTCAGGCAAAAAAAAGAGACTATTGATGGCGCTATGGAGTATCTATTGACTACCTCAGTTACACCATCCAAAGAGTTCCTGACTAAACTAGAGACTCTAGATATCCCAAAGATAAGTGACAAAACTCTGCTAGCGGATGTCATAGGCAGGGGAGAATTTAACCGAGAAAAGCTCATAGCCATAGTCCCAGAATTTGATAAGTATAGCGATGATGTTATAGAACAAATTCTCATAGAGTCTAAATATAGTAGATATATTCAAAAGCAGCAAAAACAGATAATGCAAATGGATGAGATGCTAAAGATAAAAATCCCATCAGACTTTGATTACACTACGATATCAGGGCTCAGTAACGAAGTGGTAGAAAAACTACAGAGATCAAATCCTCCTACACTGTTCTCCGCTTCACAGATCTCAGGAGTGACACCTGCCTCACTAGAGATAGTTCATGTATACATTAAAATGAGACAAAAAAATACTCAAAATTCACATATACAAGATGAAGTGAATGGATAAAATTATCAAAATATTAGTTATTATGCTTGTGTTTATTTCGCTTGCTGATGCCTCCATGTCGGCTCATTTGGATAAAATGCACCTAGGAAGTGTGGATGCTGTTACAATACTTTCAATCGGGCTCATGATCTCAATGGGCCACTGCATAGGGATGTGTGGCGGTATTGTCATGGCATATAGTGCCAGCAAAATAGACCCACAATGGAACAAAGTCACCCAAGGCACTGCACATCTGCTCTACTCACTAGGCAGAGTCACCACTTACACAATCATGGGTATCATATTTGGAACCATAGGTAGTGCTGTGGCATTCAGTAATACCTCCATAGGCATCATGACTATCATAGCTGGAGTCGCCATGATACTAGCAGGCTTATCGCTAGCCGGCAAACTAAAGTTTCTCACCAAAATAGAACACTCACTCTCATCATCACCAACTTACTCCAAGCTATTCAGGCAAGCATTAAGCTCAAAGTCTAAAAAGAGTTTCTATCTACTGGGCATGTTAAACGGTATACTTCCATGCGGCCCTGTATATATCTTTGCTATAGCAGCAGCTGCAACTGGTAGTGCACTGCTGGGTGGATCTGTTATGTTTTTG
>CAYWGB010000197.1:0-2033 GCA_964457825.1 uncultured Campylobacterales bacterium
ATAGATGATATCGTCTACAAAAAGATTAGAGGCATGGAGAGAGAGGTCATACCTGGATCACAGGATTATGAATTGCTTTATGAGAGACTCTATGAAGAGGAGCTGAGGAAAAGAGGCATGCTGTAATGATAAAAATCAAAATTCAATGCACGGAGGCACCAAATGCCAAATCGTAAAAAAGTTTCTCTATACTTTGAAAATGGAATGCTCTTAACAGGTTATAGTTTTGGTGCAGAGGGCACAGCTGTAGGTGAATGTGTCTTTAACACATCCATGAGTGGATACCAAGAGATAGTTACTGACCCATCATATGCTGGCCAATTTGTCACATTTACTATGCCAGAGATTGGAAATGTCGGATGCAATGAGCAGGACATGGAGAGCAATGGAGCACACTGCAAGGGCGTCATAGTACGGTCCTACCAAGAGAGACCATCAAATTTCCGTTGCCAAGAGACACTAGCTAGTTTACTTGAAAAACACAACGTCATAGGCATAACCGACATAGACACAAGAGCAATAACAAAGATGCTCAGAGACGAAGGCTCCATGGAGATGATAGCCTCCACTACAACTCATGACAAAAATGAGCTCAAAAAACTCTTGGATGAGGCGCCAAGAATAGAGGAGATAAACTATATAGAGCAAGTCACCACTGACAAAGAGTATATCCATACTAGCTCAACCTATGATATCTCCAAGTTTGAATACAAAAAACCTCAAACTAGCAAAAAAATTGTAGCATATGATTTTGGTATCAAGAAAAATATCCTCAACGAACTTACAAATGTGGGGCTTGAAGTAACCGTAGTGCCCAGCTCTACACCAGCATCAAAAGTGATAGCCATGTGCAAAGAGGGAGGCTACTCTGGTATATTTTTATCCAATGGACCAGGGGATCCATTGATATTACAAGAGCAAAAGAACATCACTCAAGAGCTAATAGCATCCAAGATTCCAATGTTTGGTATATGCCTAGGTCATCAGATGCTCTCCATAGCACATGGCTACGATACGTACAAACTAAAGTTTGGACACCATGGAGGCAATCATCCGGTAAAAAATGATGATAAAAATATTGTAGAGATTACTGCCCAAAATCACAACTATAATGTACCTGACTCCATTACACAGATAGCTGATGTGACTCATATCAATCTCTTTGACAATACAGTAGAGGGACTAAAATACAAAGAGAATCCTATTATGTCCGTACAGCATCACCCAGAAGCAAGCCCTGGACCACATGAGAGCTCGTATATATTTGCAGATTTTGCAAAAATGCTATAAGGAGGCAGAGTGAATATTACAATAATTTTCGGAGGATCTAGCTACGAACATGAGGTGAGCATAGTCTCAGCCATTACGATGAAAAAGGTTTTGCCAAAGGCTAACTTGAAATTTGTCTTTGTTGCTCCTACAAGAGAGTTTTATCTCATAGATAGCGACAAAATGAAATCCAAGCTCTTCAGCACAGGCGAGTACAAAAAGAGCAAAAAACTGACACTCAAGCAGGGTGATTTTTATGCCGATGGAATGTTAGGGTCAAAAGCAATCGATACAGGCGTAGCTCTCAACCTCATTCACGGTAGAGATGGTGAAGATGGGAAGATGCCTGCCATACTCTCTTTTTACAATATTCCGTTCATATCACCTCGCACTGAAGCATCTGCCCTTAGCTACAATAAGTTATATACCAAATATCTAGCTGATAGCGTTGGTGTCAAGAGCGTTGCATATGAACACCTCAACAAGAATGATGAACGAATAGTTCACATGGATTACCCCGTAATCATAAAACCAGTTAGACTAGGCAGCAGTATTGGCCTAAGCATTGCCTCCAATCCAGAAGAGTTGGACTATGCTCTGGATATAGCATTTGAGTATGATAGTGACGTAATCATTGAAAAGTATATTAAAGATGTCAAAGAGTATAACCAGGCTGGTGCTTTTACAGACAAGTGGGAACTATCTCTGATTGAGGAGCCGCAAAAAGATGGCTTTTTGGATTTTGACAAAAAATATATGGACTT
>CAYWGB010000198.1:0-2032 GCA_964457825.1 uncultured Campylobacterales bacterium
ATGTGCTCTAAAAAGAGCTAATATTGCATCTGGCTCTGATCCAGATGGGAAACTAACTATGTTCCAAGTTTTAATTATACTACATAATATCGAAAAGAATTGGAGCCAAAAATGAAACTAATCAAATTAATCCCATTGATGGTGATGCTATTTCTTAGTATCATTAACGCCGCATCGTGGCAAATAAGTCCTGAAAGAAAGTGGGTTTTTTCTACAAATTCTGGAGTGAAGCTCAAGACTGCTGCCGCCATTTCTTCAGATAACAAAAAATTATGTGTTATTGTAAAGAAGTCAGATGGAACTAAATTTAATAAAGCGGGTGAGATGACAGTCAGATTCTCAAATGGTTATACTCATTCACAGAGATATTCGCCAGGAGCATCTTATGTAGGTGTTTGCGAGTATTATGATCGAAATGTGGCTGGAAAATCATATCCTTACACAGAGTTATCAAATGGTAAAATGCAGGTATGGGTCAAGTCTGATAATGGAGACTATTTCCCTTTTCCTGATTTTACACTTACTGCATTAAATAAAATAAAAATATCATCCTTCACCATTACCAAACAAAGTGAAACGGCTACGGATGCCTATTATCGTATGAGTATATCGTTAAGTAATAGACCCATCGTCGTAAAGATAGAGTCTGATAGTAGTAGTGAGCCATATACATTGCTTTCAAATGGAAATATTGGAACAAAACCACCTTTTGTCCAAAGCTGGAACTACTCATCTGACAAGCGATCTTGGACAATAGACTTCAAAATTCATAAGCAAAACAGTTCGCAAAGCAAATGGTTTAAACTGATAGTACAAGATTATCGTGCTAAAAATGCAACTGAGATGGTAGATTCACTGACTCAGTATTTTACCGTTCCTAAAAAGCAAACACAGGCTATAACTATAAATGACTACACCATCACCCAGCAAAGCAGTAGTGCCGACTATGTTGATTTTAAATTGAATGCTTCATTGAGCAGACAACCTTATCTTTTAGCCATTGAGAGCTACAAGAGAGGTCAAATATTGAGTAGAAATGAGTTGGTAACAAATGGTGTAAAGCAGAATAAACCACCATATGCCATATACTTGAATTCTACCGACAATAATAAGAACTGGGAAATGACATTTAGAGTATATAAGGAAACTGACAGTGCACAAAACAAAACATTCAAATTGATAGCGAAAGACAGTGATGGGTATATTACTTACAAAGAGTACTCTTTTACTGTTCCTAAAAAAGAAAATGCCGAAAAAGACGACTTTAATAGCATAGTCAACTATCTTGAAAATTCTTCGGTATTAAACAGAATAAACCTATCGAATAGTTCAATATACAGCACACATATGACGCGTGCCGAAGCGGCTACGATACTGTATCAATTTTTACTACTGAAAAATGGTAACTTTAAGCTACCTTATGATATAGAAATGTATGGAAATCCATTTGCAGATGTAGATAAAAGTACAGAGTATTATAACGCCGTAGTGACGCTTGCCAACTACAAGGGCAGTGACGATATCACTGTGCTAAATACCTCTAGCGGTAAATTCAATCCACTGGAAAACACGGCTCGATCAGAATTTGTCAAAATGATAGTGGAGGGATTGGACATTCCAAAAGATAGCGATGATTCAAGTATCAGAAACTTTGATGATTATAGCTCTATCAAAAATCCTGACATAAGAACCTATTTTGCTACAGCAGTTAGTCAAGGACTGATAAAAGGTGACAACAACAAACTATTCCCATACAATAAACTTACTGTATATCAAGCACTTGTCATATTGAAGAGAGCTATGAATATAAGTGTAACCGTCGATGACTCAAAATTCAAAGAACCTGAATTTTCATCTTCTATGAAAAGTAGGTCATTGGGTATGATATCGGATATGCAGGTTTTAAATCTGAATGCTACTCCTATTAAATTGACAAATATAAATGTCTCATCGGCTGCCAATCATTGTGTCAAACTTAGTGCAGTTGCGACAGTTGCAAACGGGGCTAAGGAATCGTATGAATGGAATGCTA
>CAYWGB010000199.1:0-2030 GCA_964457825.1 uncultured Campylobacterales bacterium
CATCCATGTGCATTTGAGTATATATATTTCTCTAGACCAGACAGCATCATCGATGGTAAAAATGTATATCAAAGTAGAGTAAAGATGGGAATGAGACTAGCCCAAGAAGAGCCTGCAGATGTGGATTTGGTGATACCTGTTCCAGATAGTGGTGTAGCCGCTGCCAAGGGATATGCTCAAGGATTGGGTGTGCCATTTGAGATGGGAATAGTGAGAAATCACTATGTAGGAAGAACATTTATCGAGCCCACACAAGAGATAAGAAATCTCAAAGTCAAGCTAAAACTATCTCCAATAAAACATCTTATTGACGGCAAGAAGATAGCGATTATAGATGACTCTTTGGTTAGAGGAACAACATCAAAACAGATTGTCAAGATGCTACTCAACGCAGGTGCAGCAGAGGTACATATGCGTATTGCAGCACCTGAGATTAAGTATCCTTGCAGATATGGTATCGACACACCCACCAAAGGCGAGTTGATATCTGCATCTAAAACTCCTCAAGAGATAGCCCAGACTATCGGTGCCAATTCACTTGGTTTTTTATCTATAGAGGGACTCAAAGAGTCTCTAGGTAATGACAGAGATTACTCACTGGTAAGCTTTGATGGTAACTACTTTGCAGGTGGATGTGCTCAAAGTCCTAGTTGCTAATCTCTGTAGAGATTTCTCTTTTGAGTAGTAACGTAAAATATACACCAAGCATCAACATTACTATGGTCAAAAGGTACAATACCTGATAACCAAACGCTGAAAGCACAATGCCCCCAGGGATAGAAAAGAAGAGCCCGATCGATACCATGGTAGACTGTATTGCCACATAGACTGGTCTCTTCTCCTCTGGAGCAATCTCTAGCACTAAATTCATATCAGCATTTCTAAACCCATCTTGACTAAAGCCAAATATAAAAAATATAAGCCCATATCCTATCATATTGGTCGCAAATATCGCCACAATAAAAGCCAATATCATCAATGCAAATGCCAGCAGCAACATCGAACCATAGTTGGATTTGAATCTTTTCCAGACAAACATATTGCCGATAATACTTCCTATCATCTGTACTGTAATAAAGCCCCCCAAGAGCCATCCCGTTAACTCTACATGCTCTTTAGCGGCAATGATTACAAACGGCATTGCCAGTAGGTAAGAGTACCCCAACAGTGATGCAGCTATTTGCAACTGAAGTCGTTTATCGCTACCTAGAATTGTCTTTACGTTCTTTAGAAATTTAGAAAAGCTATCCTCTCTGGTACTAATGTTTTTCTTTATTGGCTCGTCTACAGTTCCCATAGCCACAAAACCAATAGACATAACAAAAGCTGATATCATAAACAAATATGCATAATTAGCCGGTGCTTCATATTGCTCAAGTATCCAGCCTGCAACACCACCACTAATAATAGCACCGACAGAGGAGAATAGCTGCCTATTTGCCATGGCTCTGCCTCGTTGAGACTTATCAAAAACTTTTGCAATAATCTCTTTGAAATATATTCCTCCAAAGCCTGCAGAGAAAGAGAAGGCAAAAAGCCCAAAACCTAGAATCCAAAGCATCAGAGTGCTATTGGTATCACCTATAAAAAAGATAGAGACACCTATCAGAAACCATGCTAAAAAACGAAAGAAAAAGACTATTCTTAGATATGGGATTACTCTAGTATAGCCCTGTGCATAAAAAGCAGCAAAGAGTTGAACTGCTATTGCCCCGCCTCTAAGCAACGAGGTAAATAGTCCGATAAGTACTGGACCACCACCAAAGTGATGTATGATTAGTGGCAATATGGTTGATGGCTCTGCTATGCTAGTACCTGCAGATATAAAAAAACCGTGAGTTGCATTTTTGATATTATTAATTTTATATGACATATTAAAAGCTGCCTTGTTTTGTAGGTAAATTTGTATAGTCTATAGCCATGCGGCTACTTGGTTCTGCTTGCCTTCTCTTCTATGCCACTAGTGCCAAACCTCTTGGCAAGCTCTTGATCGATTCTATCAGGTGATATATCGCGGTAACCTAGACCTA
>CAYWGB010000200.1:0-2018 GCA_964457825.1 uncultured Campylobacterales bacterium
TAAACAGACTCAAAAATGCCTATCTCAAAATCGATACTCCAGAGTACGGCATCTGCAAAGAGTGCGAAGAGGAGATATCTATGCAGAGGCTCGAGCTATTACCGGAATCAACATATTGTGTTGACTGTATGAATGAATTAGCGCTATAACTAATTTGAGTATAGTACCGTACCTTGGATTTTTAGTAGCCCCAGTCCTAGATCTCTGATCTGACTAACTTTGCCGAACTGGTTTGTGTTGTACTCTTGGGTATTTGGTTCTATTAGATGGATATTTTTTGTGCTATTGTGAATATTTGTTCTTGTTTGATTGTGTATAATCAACCTCATTGATCTCTCAAACATACTAGTAATGTTTTTTATTTTCCATGCGCTATCCGCTATTTGCCCACCAAAAGAGTTTTTTCCCAAAACATCGACAGCCAAGATATCGTCACAAGATGCATCATTGATACCTAAATTTTCAACCAAGAATCCATCCACATACACTTCATTCCCTATGCGCTGTTCACTGAAAATACCTGGTATTGCCATGGAAGCTAATACGGCATCCTTTAGGAGTATCTCCGTATCTGCCTCGCAAAAGACTTTTTTATCACCACTATTTAAGTTGGTTGCAATTATCTTGAGTGGTATATCGGTATCACCCATGTGCCTTTGATTAAAAATTTCATCAAATATTTTACTTATTTTATTGCTGTTTACGATAGAGTTGCCACCCATGTCGACACTTAGCCAGCTACTAATGCTGCTAAATTCACTAATCTTTTTCAAAATTTCACTCTCGCTCATGCCGATGGCAAAACACGCACCTATGATTGCACCCATACTGGTGCCAATTATTTCTGTCGGTCTCAAGGCACTCTTTTGCATATCATGCAATACACCTAAGTGTGCAATACCCAGGGCACCGCCACCTGATAAGCTTAGTGTGAAATTTGTTGATATATCTAAAATCATTATATGCCTCCATAGTAGTATGATTATAACACAAATTAGAGCAGTCTGCTACACTAGACCCTCTTGTCCAATTCTGTATAGTGCAAAATCATATTTGATTGGATCATCTGGGTCAAACTCTCTAAGCTTTTGGGTCAGTTCGATAGAGGCTTTCATATCGCAACTCTTTCTATTTAATAGTCCAAGTTTTTTAGAGACGTTAAATGTATGGGTGTCTAGAGGCATGAGTAGGGCGGATTGAGGTATTTTTTTCCACAGTCCTAGATCAATATTGTCATCTCGAACCATCCATCTGAGATACATCAGATATCTCTTGTAGGTTCCAGCAGAACTGATTCGCTTTGGTATCCTCCCTGTCAAGAAATTATATCCATGACTCTCTCGAGGCATAACACTACGCAACTTATCAATAAATAGCCACAGCCCATCCAAGATATCTCCTTTTATGTTGTATCCTTCATGAAATATATCCTCGACAGTGCTAGACTCTCTTAATCTTTTTAAGGCTATGAAGATAGTGCTAACATCATCACTGTTTTGAAATCTATAGTAGTGATTGCTCAATTCGCTTTTTATTTTGTTATCATCAGTATCAAGCAAGTCAAATTCCAAGCTATCTAAAAATTTGACAATTTGTTTAGCGTTACCATAGGCAAAGAGGGCACATATCAGTCCGATATATTCGTCTTTGTGTCTGGTTGCCACCATTAGTGGGTCTGGTTTGTCATACGTGAGCTCTCCTACCATATTTCGCTTGCTGGACTCTTTATCTAGCCTCTGTTTTATCTCTGTCACTATTGCGTATCCTTGTTCGGTAATTTCATTAGTCACTACTCTAATAGATTATACCTATTTTATTTTGATATAATTACTTATAAATCTCACTAGGAGTCATATGCTTTTCATAACTATTAAAATAATACATCTATTTGCTGCGTTTATATATGGTGGCTTTCTCATCACCGATAACCTATTCCTCTCTAGAATGCAAAAAGACTACACATCCCAAGAGTATGCCAAGGTAAGAGAATCCTTCATGCAGTATGTCCGCAAGGTGGT
>CAYWGB010000201.1:0-2007 GCA_964457825.1 uncultured Campylobacterales bacterium
AAAAATCAATGCTATTATCATGAATGCGTTAATAGAGAGCTCTTATAAGTTAAAAGAGTGGAGAGTAGGTGATCCTGCTGGTTTATCCAGAAAGTATAAAAACTCTCCAAAAGATGCAAGGTCAGAGTATCCTATCTCGAAACTATCATACAAGGCGATAGAGGCAATCTTATCGGCACATCTTGAGATGATAGGGGAGCAGAAGTTTGCTAACTTTTCAGATGTTGTGCATAGTGCAGGAGCGGATAAAGAACTTTTGCATGTACGAACTGCTCTGAAAAATGCATTAAAACAGTTAGATAAGGCACCTGCATATGACTTTAACTCTCCAGAAATCAAAGCGCTTTATAAAGAGTTGACAGTATTACATAATGCCTACTTTATTTCGCTCATTGGTGTACTTAAAATCACATCTAAAATTTTAGACTCTGATGGTGACTAGGTAAATCATGAGTGAGGTGAACTTTTTTGAATATTTTGTGAATCCTCATCAAAGAGTCTATTGGATTTATCTTCTTAGTACTCTTATTATAGCTGGAGTATATCTAGTAATTTATCCTAAAGAGAAAAAGATAAACATGAGTTCTAGACTCTGGTTGCATCCTAGTGCTACATTAGATTATCGTTTTTTTATCATCTCTTTTTTTATAAAAATATGGTTGGTGATGCCGCTCATTGTTAGTGTGAATGTCATTATAAGATGGACACAGTCACTACTAAGTGAACATTTTGGTTTTTATATGGCTGAGGGATTTAGTTACATGGAGATAATGATTTTATTTACTGTAACACTGTTTATTGTGAGTGATTTTACACGATATTGGTTGCACCGTTTTATGCATACTATTCCACTCTTGTGGGAGTTTCATAAAGTACATCATAGTGCAAAAGTATTAACACCTATCACTTTTTATAGGGTACATCCTGTTGAAAATATACTATTTGGTTTTCGATTTTCTTTGAGTGTTGGAGTTGTAACAGGGGTTTTTGTCTATCTTTTTGGTGGGCTTTTAACTCAAATGGATGTGCTGGGTGTTAATGTTGTTATATTTATATACAATGTTATAGGCTCAAATCTACGACATTCTCATATAAAGTTAAAATATCCAAAATGGATTGAAATGATATTTCTTTCACCATATCAGCATCAAATACACCACTCAACAAAATATTACAATAGTAATTTTGGTGGGGCTTTGGCCCTCTGGGATTGGATGTTTGGAACCCTAAAACACTCTATGGATATCAAACATATGCAGTTTGGTTTAGGGAGAAAAAATCAACATGAAACTGTATGGGACTTACTATTTTTAAGGATGAAACATGTTTAAAAAAATGAGTATGATGTTAGTGATTACTATGATGGCGCATGCCCAAAGTATGGAGCAATTAGGTGAGATGCTTTTTTTTGATGTGAGTTTATCAAAAAATAAAAAACAGAGTTGTTCTACCTGTCATAATCCAGAGCATGGGTTTGTTGATAATCGAGATAATGGTATAAACAAGATGGTCTCTTTGGGCGATGACATGAAAAGTAGAGGTACAAGAAATGCACCAACTGCAACCTATGCGATGGTGAGTCCTCATTTTCATTTTGATAGTAAAAAGCAGTCATATAAAGGTGGTCAATTTTTAGATGGAAGAGAAGCTACATTGGCAGGGCAAGCAGGAGGACCACCTCTTAATCCTGTAGAGATGGGAATGCCTGATAAAAAAATGGTGGTTGAGAGAGTAAAAGAGAATCTAACCTATGTTACGATTTTGCAAGAGCATTTTGGTGATAAAATCTTTGAAGACATTGACCAAGCTTACTATGCGATAACATTGGCGATAGAGGCATTTGAAAAAACAAAAATATTTTCCCCTTTTGATAGTAAGTATGATAGATATTTAAGAGATGAATATGATTTGAGTGTTCTAGAAGATTTAGGGAGGACACTCTTTTTTTCAAACAATAATTTAAGTTGTGCAAAATGTCATCTCTTGAAAACTGAAGATGCAGAAGGT
>CAYWGB010000202.1:0-2003 GCA_964457825.1 uncultured Campylobacterales bacterium
AACAAACGTAATCTTGTCTTTAGATATTTCATCCAATACATCTATAATGGCTGCTTCACTCGTGTTGTCTAGGGCCGAGGTAGCTTCGTCAAATATGAGTATTTGCGGATCTTTGTAGAGGGCTCTTGCGATGGCTATCCTCTGTCGTTGTCCTCCACTTAGGTTGGTGCCAAACTCATCTAGGATTGTGTCGATGCCATTGGGGAGTGTATCTATGAATTGGTCAGCGTGAGCAAGGCGTAGTGCAGTGTGGACTTTTTCTTGGTTGTATGGTTGTCCGTATGCGATGTTGGCTCCTATGGTATCGTTGAATATATAGACTCTTTGGGTGACGATGGATATGTTTTCTCTCAAAGAATTCACATCAAAATCTCTGATAGATGTGCCGTCAATTGTGAGCGAGCCATCTTGGTAGGCATAGAATCTTAGGAGAGTATTGACTAGTGTGCTTTTGCCACCACCACTGTCGCCTATGAGTGCTATTCGCTCTCCTTTTTTGGCTAGGAGTGAGACTTTGTTGAGTGCATAGTGGTCGTCGAATTTGACTACTATGTCGCTGAACTCCATCTCTTTTATCTCATCTGGAAAAGTTAGTTTTCCACTTGTGATATGCGACTGCTGAGCAAACAGTTCGTTGACCCTTTCGTTGGCAGCTATGGCGTCTTGCATGCCGTTGTATTGTGATGAGAGGCTTTTTATGGGTGTATAGAGCATAAACAGAGCTGCTACAAACGAGAAAAATGTACCCACACTGAGTGTCCCATCCATGACTTGCTGACCACCAATGGTGATGATGATAGCAAAGGCGATTGCTCCTATGATCTCCATGATGGGGGATACTAAGGCGTTAGTTTTCACAGCCTTCATATTTAACTTGAAAAAATCATGATTTATTTTTGCTGTTTTTGAGACTTCCATCTCTTGAGCATTGGAGGCTTTGATAATTTCAATATTGTTAAAGAGTTCATTTAGATGACTGAGTAGATCAGCATTCTTGCTTTGTGATGAGAAAGAGATTTTCTTCATTTTCTTGGCTAGCCGAGAGAGAGGATAAAGTGCTGCAGGCATGACCACAAGTCCCCAAAATGCTAGAGACGGGCTGTGATAGATAACCAACGCAACCAAAAAGATAATACTGAGTATATTTTGTATCATGCCAGCCAAGTTTGCAGATATGGCACCTTGTATTCTGTTTATGTCATTGGTAATCCGACTGACTAGCTCCCCACTATGTTTGCCTCCAAAGTATGAAAGGTCTAGATAGATGATATGGTGCAGCAGTTTGTCTCGAACCTGCCTGATGATATCTTGACCCACATAGGAGGTGTAGTATGTTTGCAGATATCTACCTAGACCCTTGGCAAAGTAAAGTGCAAAGATAACTGCTGGCATAATAGCCAGCATCCTCTTGTCCTTGGTATCAAACATCTCATCAAGCATTGGTTTTAGTACATAGGCTATCCCACTCGTACTGGAGGCAACCAAGAGCACGCCTATCGCAGCGTATGCAATCTTGAGCTTATAGTGCTTGTAGTAGGGCAGGTATTGCAGTAGTAGTTTTTTCAAGCTCAGTTATCCTTGTTGAGTGCCATTATTTTGTTTGAACTGAAATAATGTTAGGGTATAATATCCAAAATCTAGTCAAAGTTAGTTTGTCTGAAGGATGGTGATGAAAGTACTGGTAACCGGAGGAGCTGGATATATAGGCTCACATACATTGATAGAGCTGTTAAGCAATGGATATGAGGTGGTAGTGTTTGACAATTTTTGCAACTCTTCTCGTGAGAGTATCAACAGAGTAGAGCAGATAACAGGAGTTGAGATATCTGTAGTCGAAGGAGATATGCGAAATCGCACAGATTTGGAGCAGGTTTTTGAAAACCATGAGATAGATGCGGTGATACATTTTGCTGGACTCAAGGCAGTAGGGGAGTCAGTAGAGCAACCACTGCAGTATTATGATAATAATGTCAACGGTACATTGGTACTGTGTGATGTGATGG
>CAYWGB010000203.1:0-1985 GCA_964457825.1 uncultured Campylobacterales bacterium
GCTTACGAGAAAAACAAAAATTTCTTCAAAGACAAAAAAGGCAAAATAGTACCTTTCAAAAAAGCAAGAGTGATGATCAAAGAGTCACTATTGGAGAGAAAAGCAGTGGCGAGGCTTATGAAAAAAGCTAAAATTGTCATGGGTGGAAAAGTCATAAGCTCACCAAGCAAGACTAAAACTTCCAGCAAAGCCAATACTACCACCAAAAAGAAGCAGAGTAGCTCAAAGAGTAGTGCTGGCGGTATCTATACGGTGGTAAGTGGAGATACATTGTCTGGTATTGCTAAAAAGAATGGAACAACGACAGCAAAATTGAGAGCTGCAAACGGAATGCAAAGCAATGACGTCATAAAGATTGGTCAAAAACTTAAGCTTCCATAGAAAAGGATAAGTATGAGTAGTAAAATATCTGATTTTTTAGCTCCAGGTGTGGTGACAGGGGATGATTTGAGCTCTCTCTATGCCTATGCTAAAGATAATCAATTTGCTATCCCTGCCGTAAATGTTGTAGGGACATCCTCTATCGCAGCGGTTTTGGAATCGGCCAAAGTGGTAAACTCTCCAGTGATTGTCCAGTTTTCTAATGGTGGTGGCGCATTTTATGCAGGCAAGGCTCTGCCAAGTGACGAAGCTGCTATTCTCGGAACCATCTCGGGTGCCCAGCATGTCCATATGGTTGCAGCTTCTTATGGCATTCCTGTGGTGCTACATACAGATCATGCATCTAGAAAACTCCTGCCATGGATAGATGCACTACTAGAGGCAGGAGAGATGCATTATGAAAATTACGGTGTACCACTTTTTTCATCTCACATGATTGATCTCTCCGAGGAACCGCTAGAAGAGAATATAGAAACTTGCAAAAAATACTTAGCTAGAATGAGTAAAATTGGAATGTCTCTAGAGATAGAGCTAGGCGTTACTGGAGGAGAAGAGGATGGTGTCGACAATACAAATATAGATAATTCACTCCTCTATACTCAACCTGAAGAGGTTGCCTATGCATATGAAGAGCTCATGAAGATATCTCCCAACTTTACCATAGCGGCATCGTTTGGTAATGTGCATGGTGTTTACAAGCCGGGGAATGTCTCACTAACTCCTAAGATACTGGATAATTCTCAGCTCTTTATTCAAAAAAAGCACAAGAGTGATGCCAAGCCTGTAAGTTTCGTATTTCACGGTGGCTCAGGATCGCAACTGTGTGAGATTACAGAAGCAGTATCATATGGTGTGATAAAGATGAATATAGACACAGATACACAGTGGGCATATTGGGATGGTGTTCGAGGCTATGAGAAAAAGTACCGTGATTATCTGCAGGCACAGATTGGAAACCCAGATGGAGACGATGTGCCAAACAAAGGATACTATGACCCTCGCAAGTGGTTGCGTGCAGGTGAAGAATCAGAGATCAACAGGCTCAAAACTGCATTCTCTGATCTAAACTGTTTGAATAGATTTTAGATAAAACATCCTGTTATTATCTAAGTGTGAATATAATTATGAAAATTTATAAGGAATTAAGATGGCTACAGTAGGCATGGGTGATATGAAAAAAGGTACAAGATTGACAATCAATGGTAATCCGTTTAGAGTAACAGATTTTCAACACGTTAAGCCCGGAAAAGGCGCAGCTTTTGTAAGAATGAAAGTTAAGAACTTGGAGACTGGCAAGGTTATTGACAAGACAGTACATGCGGGCGATAAATTTGAAGTACCTGATCTGGAGCAAAAGACTATGCAGTTTTTGTATGATGATGGAGAGATGCTTCAGTTTATGGACACTACAAGCTTCGACCAATTTGGTCTAACTCATGAGCAAGTAGGCAAAGAGACCTTTGATTTTATGGTTGACGGCATGGAGGCTGATATATTATTTTTTAATGGCAAAGCTATCTCGGTCGAGATACCTCAAACGGTTGTGCTGAAAATCGTAGAGACTCCACCAAACTTCAAAGGTGACTCACAAGGTGGCAAGAAGC
>CAYWGB010000204.1:0-1947 GCA_964457825.1 uncultured Campylobacterales bacterium
GCTTTTCCATCAAAATCCTCTGCTAGCTCTTCAACAACTGGAGCAATCATTCGACAAGGACCACACCATGGTGCCCAAAAGTCTACCATTGTTACACCTTCTGCAACGGTTGCATCAAAGTTATCGTTTGTAAATTCTACATATTTTGCCATTGTTTATCCTTTTTGTTTGATACTGGATTATACTCAACAAATGTTAATATATTGACCAGTGGTCCATATTTATATCGTTGCTTTTACCCACATTTGGTTCAGACGCATACCTTCGAAACCATTATCTCCATTGGCAGCCGATACTTCTACCCCTGATGTAACACCAGAACCAAGCTCTGCTTGCATATTGACTTTTATGGTTTGTCGATTGTACGATTCTTGACCAGAGCGACTTTCATAGTATACTCCCATGCTTCCTGAGATCTTTGAGCTGTCTGTTTTTTCATACTCGGGAACCATATCAAATGCGTATATTCCTTCTTGTGCAACTAGAACGATAGAACTCACTAATGCTAAAAAAATCTGTTTTTTCATAAATATTCCTTTTCATTTATGTAGAATTATACCAAGGTAAGTTAATAGACTATGAACCATTTATTAATGGCTACAGTGGTAAAACCCTGATCTTCTCATCTAGTTTTTCTTTGAGAGTTGTCTCGATGGCAAAGAGAGTACCTGTTGTAGAGCTGGCACATCCGCTGCAAGCTCCTAGATATCTGATATATATGTCTATATCTTCACCATTTAGTTTGACATCTAATATCTCCATATTTCCACCATCCATTATCAGGTACTGTCTGACACCACTATCGTCTATGGCTCTATTGATTGCATCAATTTGCATAGCTGTATCCATATCTCTAAAAGGCATATCTGTATCGATCTTCTTTTCTGCCTTTTCTGCTTCTAGCTCTTCTTGAGTTGACTTGATGATATCTGCTAGATAGTGTGTTCGGTTTTCGTGTGCAACACGCTCTATGGCAGCCGTATCATATCGACCAGCTTTTGTGTAATTGGAGAGCTCTTGTATGTCCTTGATGTCATGTAGCCTGATACTAGATTTGAGAGCTTTGAGACTCATAGGTGAGTCATTGGATACCATCTGCTCATCCGGCTTTTTTAGCTCTTTATCGTTATAGTACTCCATGCTGGCTCGTCTGATCGCATCTAATGCCATTGAGATAGCATAATTGTCGCAATCTGGTAGAGCAGGAGAGTTTGGATTATCTCGCAAAAAGTACTCTAGGCCTTTGTAATTAATCTCCGTAGCTTGTTCTACTGTCTTGTTACGAGTGAGCAATGTTGACATCTCGTTGACGGCTATAGTGGCTGGTGATCCAAAAGCAGTAAACCTGCTGAGCACTATGGTGTCATCGCTACTGTCTATTGCCCAGTATAGAGTAATCTTCTCTCCCATCTCCTCACTACCGTATTCGTATATAAATAGATCTGCATCTAGCTCTTTGGCCTCTGCTGGATCTATTGTGCCAGCATTCTTTGGATGCTCTATTAGCATCTGAACTTTGTATCCATACTCTTCCCATGATGGGTTTTGGATATTACTCATTTTTTATCCTTTGGCATTGTGTATGTAACGAGTTGTCGTATCTCTTTAACCGCTTCAGAGAGCTTCTTTTTGATATACTCTATCTCATCTTTTGATGTATATCGGCTCAATGCAAAAGTGAGCAGGGTATGTCTATATTTGCTCTCAATCTTTAATGACTCTGCTAACTCTACATGCTCTTGAATATCCACATATATCTCACTCTTGTTTAGGTGCCATGCTAACAGCTCTGCGTTAACATCGGCAAATCCAGCTACTAAAATATTGGCACTTCTATTTGCCCATGGGACTACGATTAGGTTCCCATCTATTTGTCTAATATGCTCTTCGAGTTCGTCTCTGAGCTCTCGTACATCCTCCATTTCAAAAGCAATTGCATCAGAGCTT
>CAYWGB010000205.1:0-1937 GCA_964457825.1 uncultured Campylobacterales bacterium
AGAAGAGCTCATGGCAAGCTGAACGCCACTAGAGCTGTAACAGCTGCTAGTAACTGATCGATCTACTACAGCAGTAGCATCTACAATACCCCCGTAGGTGCGACCTAGGCTGTCGAAAAACCCCAATTTGTCTATATTTCATCTCTTGTTTTTAGATTGTTTAGAGTGGTAGTGGTCTGGTGCTTTACGATGCGTGGAGCGAAGCAAAATGTATCATGAATCACCTGACCTTGGCTGTATGAAATATTTCTACAGCAGAGGTGTCAGGCAACCACTACAACATATCCTAGACCTCTCAATCAGAAAAAACACTGCTTGTTGTGTTGTTTCCAATACCCCCAGCAATCATCCGACAAGAACGAGAAAAATTCAAAGTTTCAGGTATGACATTTGCGTGACATTGAATCTGTATAATTTGTTTGTGGATTTAATCTACAAGTAATAAAGCACTTTCAATCAATAGAGTTTCGATAATCTACTTGAGATGGCTATTGCTTGGGTTGAGAGAGAATGAGTTTTATTGTCTCTGGTCTTGAGATTACACAGATACTAAGGAGGATCAAATGTCCAAAAGATATATATGGATTGTTAGCGTAGCTCTTGTGGGTCTTTTGGGAACTACTACTACGGTAGATGCCAATTTGTTTAACAGCAACAGCTGTGGTTGCCAATCAAGATATAAGTATGTCAAACATAGTAAATGGATTGTCAAACATAAATGGGTTACAAAATGGGTCAAAAATGAGTGTGGCTGTGGATGCAAAAAAATAAGGGTCAAAAAATCATATAAAGTGAAAGAGACCTATTACAAAAAGGTTCGTATTGGGTGCTGATGGTTTCTGACTCTTCTCCATTGATTCTTGGTAAGTATATTTATACAAGATAGACTCGATATCGATAGATGTCAGGCTAGGTCACACCTACTAGAGAATGCACAATATCCGCAAGTGTGACCATATAGCACACGATAGAGAATGTCTGTATGGCTTAGAGGGTCATATTCATTGTGTCAGCTTACAGATCCTTTAACTCATCAAACTTTGCTTTCATAGTAGGGTTGCCATGTGTCAATTTCTTTATGGTTAGGTTATCGGCTTTATTGTTGGCTAGACGGAGGTTGTTTTCTGACGACAGTAGAGCCTCTTTGGTTTTCTGTAGATGAGTTATTGTCTTGTCGATTTCGTCAATAGCTTTCTTGAATCTGCGACTAGCCAAATCATAATTTCTTGCAAATCCACTCTTGAACTGTTCCATCTTCTCTTCAAAATTAGTAATATCTATGTGTTGATTTCTCATCAAATGCAACTCTTTTTTATACTCCAATGAGTTCATAGAGGCGTTACGGAGGAGAGTAATCATCGGGATGAAAAATTGTGGTCGTATGACATACATCTTTTTATATCTATACGATACATCGACTATCCCTGTGTTGTATAGCTCATTATCAGACTCCAGCATAGAGACGAGTACGGCATATTCGCACCCCTTATCATTTCGGTCTTTATCTAGCTTGGCAAAAAAGTCTTCATTTTTCTTCTTTGTGGCTGTCTCATCATTTTCATTTTTCATCTCAAACATGATAGAGATGATCTCGTTGCCCATATCGTCATTCTCTCTGTAGATATAGTCGCCTTTTGTACCCTCTCGTGCGTTGTTGTCTTTTTCAAAATAGGCATTTTGAAATCCTGTCGCACGAAGTTTATTGAACTCTACTTCACAGTGCTGCTCTAGTGTCTCACCTAGCATTTTTGTTGATAGCTTCTGTTTGTAGTCCTTGAGGCTAGCTATCTCTTCATCTTTCATCTTGATAGTCTCATCTTTTATCATAAGTCTGCTTTTTAGTTTCTCTTCTGCAGATATCTTGAGTAGCCCCTCCTCTGCTTCTCTCATTTTTATCTCATTGCGAAGGTCATCACGCTCTTTCTCTATCTTTTTGA
>CAYWGB010000206.1:0-1903 GCA_964457825.1 uncultured Campylobacterales bacterium
TTTATTATATTTCACCGTAAGGCTATCTACCATATCTTTGGCATTATTTGTAGCTGCTTCCATAGCTTGCATCCTGGCACTATGCTCTGCGGCCAACGAATCCACCAAAGCATAATACATCATATACTCTAGGTATCTTTTTACCATGGCATCCAACAAGAGACTCTCATCTTCTGCCTCCATCTCTAATTCAGATGTAGGCGCTTCTCTTCCCTCTAGTAACTTACTAGCATCTACTGGAATTGCTTGCTCTTCTCTAATCTCTTGTGTAATCATATTTACATATCCATTATGCACGATGATTACCTTGTCAGTGTTGCCCTCTAGATAGTCAGATATAACCGTATCAATAAACTCTGCGGCACTTTGATAGTCAGGAGATGAACTTAAGTCACTAATCTGATCTATCATATCAATCTTATTAAACTTATAGTACGAAATCCCTTTTTTACCGATGGCTCGTAATCTTACCTCTGCACCTTTTGCCTCATATTCGTCACGCAAAGTGTTGACTCTCTTTATTGTTTGAGAGTTGAAACCTCCGCATAGACCCTTATCAGCTGTTACAAAAACAATATCGACAACTTTTGGGTTATCTATTCTTTTAAAGAAAACGTTATCAATATCCTCGCCCTCTTTAGCAATATTAAGTGCAATTTCTTGTATCATCTCTGTAATCTTAGAGGCATAAACTTTCGACTGCTTCGCAAGTTCTTCGGTCCTCTTCAGTTTAGCAGAAGAGACTAGCTTCATAGCTCTTGTTGTTTTTTGCGTATTCTTGACACTTCCAATCTTACGCTGTATCTCTTTTAAATTGGCCATTATACAGTCCTAGACCGCGAACTGTTTTTTGAAATCTTCTAGAGCATCTTCTAGTTGCTTCATCGTTTCATCATCGATCTTTTGTGCCTCTTTGATTGATTGACCAATCTGCGGATACTTAGAATCCATAAACGTGCTCAACTCATCTTCGAATTTACCAATATTCTCTGTAGGTATATCATCTAAATATCCTTTTGTACCAGCAAATATAGAAATAACTTGTTTCTCTACAGGCACAGGTGAATATGGTGGCTGCTTAAGTATCTCTACCATTCTTGCACCTCTTTCAAGCTGATGCCTGCTATGCTCATCCAAGTCACTAGCAAACTGTGCAAAGGCTTGTAACTCACGATAAGACGCCAAGTCAAGTCTCAATGTTCCTGCTACCTGCTTCATCGCTTTTATCTGCGCAGCTCCACCAACCCTAGATACCGAAAGTCCCACGTTAATAGCAGGTCTTACGCCCGAGTTAAATAGATCCGTCTCAAGGAATATCTGTCCATCTGTAATAGATATAACGTTAGTAGGAATATATGCCGACACATCACCAGCTTGAGTCTCAATTATAGGGAATGCCGTAATCGAACCAGCTCCTAACTCATCGCTAACTTTTGCTGCTCTCTCAAGAAGTCTTGAGTGGATATAGAATACATCTCCAGGATAAGCCTCTCTACCAGGAGGTCGTCTCAAGATCAGTGACATCTCTCTGTAGGCGACGGCATGCTTTGACAAATCATCGTAGAATATAACAGCATGCTTTGCATTGTCTCTGTAGAATTCTGCCATTGTTACACCAGCATATGGAGCAATAAACTGCAATGCAGCTGAATCAGATGCACCTGCCGAGACTACTATAGTGTATTCCATAGCCCCATGCTCTTCTAATTTTTTTACCAATGATGCAACATTGGACTGCTTTTGGCCTATGGCAACATAAACACATACTACATCTTTACCTTTTTGGTTAATAATAGTGTCGATTGCCAATGTACTTTTTCCAGTCTGCCTATCACCAATAATAAGCTCACGTTGTCCACGTCCTACCGGCACCAATGCATCGATAGCTTTAATACCTGTTTGA
>CAYWGB010000207.1:0-1886 GCA_964457825.1 uncultured Campylobacterales bacterium
TCTATGAGTAAGGATTCGAGTTTTTCATACTGCTTCAATGTGCTGATTGCCTTAGTATAACCCTCTTCAATAATCCCTTGTATCTGCATATATCTCAAAATATGCACATCAAGTACTGCAAGCTCATTTGAATAACCAACATTACGCAAAAAATGACTTGACTGCTTAGGTCCAATACCTTTGATCTCTTTGACTAAAAAAGCTCTCAATTCGCTTACATCATCAGTTGTAGCCAATAGTGTTTTGAGTCCGCCGTATGATTGAAGATAGAGTAGATCATAGGCAATATATTTTGCTTTGGCATTGGGAAACCTGTATTTGATGAGTTTTGTGTCAATATCAAGAGCCGAAGAGAGAATATCCTGTATTTTATCTGTAAGTTTCTCCATATTATTGGTTTGATTGTTTTTTAAAAGACCGTGTTTTTGGATCTCCTCAGTAAATCGTAAAGCCACCTCATATCTGTTTTGACTTCCCAATACTGCCAATACTAGCTCAAACTGTAGCCTTTCTTCTGTTGCATTACTCCAGTAAAATGTCTCTTTTTGTTCAATGTCTTTACATATCACTTCTATGGCATTGTTAATACGTTTTTGCATGATATGCCTCCAATATGCTTATTTGAATATTTTTAGGAAGATAGTATCTCATCATTTGATCTATCGTTCCTTGTGATAATTCTCTATTTATCTCTTTCATCCATTGGGTATAAAACTCCAAGTTATGGGCAAAGAGCCTGACCATATAGCTCATATCTTCATTAGCTCCAAAATGACTTTGATGAGCGAAAAAATCCAATTGCAAGGAGTGATGCAATGTTGCCGTATCAAAATCAGCTACTGTTTGACACCAGTCAAGTCCATCAAACGAGTCCACACCAAAAGCACTATATATTAATAGTGACAATGGATTACCAGTACCCAATAAGTGTATTTTAGTATATTTACCCAATTGCTGCAACTGCTCCCGTATTTGCAATATGGTATGCACCCCTTCCAAAATGCCATTACCGAGTTCTCTCTCTGGTATAGCTATCATCTCTACAGTCTCCAAAGTCGCTATCTCTACACACAGAGCAGGAAGATCTTCTATCTTACTTGTATGTATGATCGGTACAAGGTTCGGAATCTTTGATTCATTGATAGATGTTATTATTTGCTCAATAGGCATATCTTTTGGGTTGATGTATTCATCAAAATTAAATACATGGCTATAGTTGATCTGCTTTATTGTTTCCGCATATTGGCTTTTCTCCCACTTCGCATCACTTGCCCAAGCTTTTTCATACATTCCAGAATCTAGTAGCAGATCTATACCGTTTTCTGCAACTTTATTATTAAGACGCTTTTTTTCTTCACTAGAAAGGTTAGCAAAATCATATGCAGAAATTAAAAAATGGGGATGACCTAGTGCCAAAAGGATTTCTATATGTTCCATAACACTAAGTTTGTTTTTGGCTACACTTGAGACGGATGGATAAAATATAGATATATTCATAAAATTTATGAATTGTCCCTAATAGCATCTACTACACTACTTTGGTTCCAACCCACTATTACATCAGCATAATCTTGCACAATTTGAGGCATTCTTTCTTGCCCCCATGGTTTTATACCAATAATAGTTTTATCTTTCCAATAAGCTTTTTTGATTTCATACTCTATCCATTCACTATAGGCAGAATACATACCACCAAATATAACTATACAATCTGCTTTTTGTATCTGACTATCCATGCATTCTTGCAACGCCTCTTCTGAACTATCATCAGGACAACTATCGTGTTCTGGTACACTACAGTTTTCCCAAGAAAAGTTAGGTGCATCATCTAACCATTCGACTACTTTCCAATAGTGTTCATCATACTTCCATGCATGACTTATAAA
>CAYWGB010000208.1:0-1885 GCA_964457825.1 uncultured Campylobacterales bacterium
GAAGAGCATATTAAGGTGCTGATTAATGTTAAGGATAATTCTAAGAGTTACTATTAAACTGAAGTTATTTGCAGTTATTCCTGTGTCTCGAAAAGGAAATTTTCAGCTTATGGTTGCTAAAGTGTCAGACTCAATATAGACTGCTATATTTAATGACTGCGCATAACGAAAGAAGAGTTGCGTATCGTACCATTATGCGGTGCAAATAAAAGGAAATCAATGCAACAAATAGATATGAATTCAGCCCAATTTCAAGCTGAGATGGAAAAAACTTCAAAATTTGTAGATAAAGTCTATAAACAATTCGGATGGGTTCCAAATCCTAATGAAGAAGTCAACGAGGGCGTTACCATGGGCCTTGCTAGAAATAAGCTGATTTATGGCAAGCGTTTTTGTCCCTGTTTTATGGTGATAGGTGAAACGAAAGAGGAGCAAAAAGCTGCAGATAATCGTGTCTGCCCATGTAAACCAGCGATAGAAAAGGAGATACCAGAGGATGGACTCTGCCACTGTGGAATTTTCTGTACACCAGAATATGCACAATCACAAGCTAAGCATGATGAGATTGAAGAGGTGGTCCATACACACTCGAAGGGTCTCAGTATCGATCAAGCCCAAACACTGCTATGCGAAGAGCAGTTGAGTGGCGATGAATTGGAGGCTCTCGTGGAGGCTCGTAGACTTGGCATGGTGAATTTTATTTTGGTTGATACTAGAGAGTTTATGGAGTTTCAGATGGGACATATTGTTGGAACAGACAAGCTAGTACCTACATCTCAATTCTATGCCAAAGTGGAAGAGGAGCTTGCTGGCAAGCAGTCTGAGCAAATTATAGTCTACTGTCATACAGGAAGTAGAAGTTTTCAGGTTCAGCACGCTATGAAAGGTATGGGTTTTGAAAAAGTTGGAAATTTACGCCCAGGTATTATCGGTTATCACGGTGAGATTCAGCGAGGTTAGTAACTAGATATTTCTCCTAGCTGGACAAGAGACCTGCAAGATGCCCGCTGGCAAATGACCACTGGAGATTGTATCCACCACAAGGCCCATCTACATTTACCACTTCCCCACAAAAATATAAATTTTTTATCTTTTTGCTCTGCATTGTATGCGAATCTATCTCCTTGAGACTTACGCCTCCGCGTGTTATCATGGCCATATCGAACCCTTCATGCCCGTTGATGTGCAGGGGTGTCCATGCGAGAAGGCGAATGAGCGCATCTCGATTTTTGCCCTGCTGTTTGGTGAAACTGAGTGTGGGATCTACCATCGCAAGCTTGCAGAGCTCGAGACTTACAGACTTCGGAATCAGGGTAAGTAGTGCATCCAGCGTATTTTGATGAGGATCTTTTTGCAAGATCTTCTTGAAGTGTTGTCGTACCTGCTCCTCATTTAGCCCTTTTGTAAGATTAATCAAGATTGGTACTTCTTCAAATCGTGATAATAGAGGCGTAATCTCACGAGAAAAATCCAACACAACGGGGCCACGTATGCCATTTTTTGTAAAGATGAGGTCACCTTGGGCTTTGAGCCTCTTGTACTTCTTTATATCGACACGTATAATAACTTTTGCAATGGTGTCAGCTCTGCAATTTGCCACCCATTTTTCTTTTACTTTTAATGGCATCATGGCGGGGTATAGTTGTGTCACTTGATGTCCTGTGGCTTGGGCTAGGCCATATCCATCTCCTTCTGCCCCGAGCATAGGGTATCCGAGGCCACCTGTTGCAACAATGACAGAATCACTGCAGAAAGTATCTGTTGAGGTGCGTACTCCTGTAACTTGAAGATTGTCATGCAGAATCTCTTCAACTCTTTGAGAAGATAAAGTAACTATGTCTAATCTCTCCATCTCTGCTCTCATCGCCTCAATGACAGTAGAGGA
>CAYWGB010000209.1:0-1861 GCA_964457825.1 uncultured Campylobacterales bacterium
TATGGAATGATCCCGCAAAAGTAGAGCAGGCTACCAAAGCTATGAAAATCACACCAGACTCGCTACTCGCAAATGGTTTGATAGATGACATAATCGATGAACCACTTGAAGGTGCACACAGAGACAAAAAAGCAGCCTCTGACGCACTCAAAAAATACTATCTCGATGCTATAAAAGAGCTTCGCTCTATGAGCACACAAGAGATGCTGGATAAACGCTATGCGAAACTCATAGCACCCGGCGCTTTCAAAGAGTAACTCTCATTTATGTTTCACACTTTGGTCTCATGGGTAGTTGATACCGTATCACAATGGGGCTATTTGGGCGTCTTTGTGGTGATGTTTTTGGAGTCTAGTTTTTTCCCTTTTCCTAGCGAAGTCATTATGATACCTGCAGGATATCTCGCCTATCAGGGTGATATGAATATCTACGCTGCTATCATGGCAGGGACATTTGGATCTTTGCTGGGCGCACTTCTCAACTACTATTTGGCAGCAAAATATGGTAAAGCTATTTTACTCAGATATGGCAAGTATTTTTTCCTAAAACCACAACATTTAGAGAAATTAGAATCTTTTTTCCAAAAACATGGTGAGATCTCTACATTTACCGGCAGACTTATCATGGGAGTTAGACAATATATTTCACTTCCTGCTGGATTGGCCAGAATGAATCTGTCGAGATTTATCTTTTTTACTACACTAGGAGCACTAATCTGGGTGGCAATACTGGCATATATCGGATACTACCTCGGAGCCAACCAAGATGCAATAACAAGCTATCTATCAAAGGCCTCGTACGGTGCATTGGCAGTAGTTTCACTACTTATATTGGTCTATTACTTTTATACAAAAAAGAGATAACGTGAATATCAAAAATCCAACTCTATTTATGGATATAGGAAACACACGAGCACATATTTATGATAGACAAAAGGCGAGAGTAGCACACATAGATATCAAAGAAGCCCTACAAACTCATGAGGCATCCTCCATAGCGTACATATCGGTCAACAATTCATATCGTGAAAAACTAAATACTATGCACAATTGGGTAGACATATCAGACTCTATATATATTGAGGGGCAATATGATGGGATGGGTGTTGATAGGCGAGCATTAGCACTGAGTCGAGACAACGCCATATTGGTAGATGCAGGCTCTGCTATCACGGTCGATAGGGTTATCAATGGCAAGTATGATGGAGGCTTTATCATGCTAGGTATTCGAGCACAGATGGAAGCATTCTCTCGTCTATCCCCATCATTGGATATCGATATAGACTCGAGCTTATCTATCGATAAATTACAGAAAACTACAACCTCTTGTGTAACCTATGGTATAATCTCGCCAATTATTGATGCTATTGTAAAAATATCTCGAGATTTACCCGTTTATTTTACAGGTGGAGATGGAGAGATGCTTAGTAGGTATATTCGTGGTAGCATATATGACGAAACTCTACTATTTCAAGGTATGATAAAAGCAATATCATCTAGCAAAGGAGAGACATGATAACAGTAGCACTACCAAAAGGACGTATTGCAGAGCAGACATTAGAGATTTTTTCAGAGATTTTTGGTGGCGAGTTTGCTTTTGAGGGTCGTGAATTGATACTTGAGATGGGCGATTTCAGATTTTTAAATGTACGCAACCAAGATGTGCCAACATATGTAGAGTACGGGTCAGCAGATATCGGTGTTGTAGGATTGGATGTCATCACCGAAAAAGAGCTAGACATCATAGACCTGCTAGATATGCAACTAGGCAAATGCAAAGTCTCCATAGGTGTCAAAAACCAAGACCAGCTAGACTGGAGCAAGCCCAATATCAAAGTAGCAACCAAAATGGAAAATATCGC
>CAYWGB010000210.1:0-1847 GCA_964457825.1 uncultured Campylobacterales bacterium
GGTATGCGGTGGTAGTTCAGTTGGTTAGAATACCTGCCTGTCACGCAGGGGGTCGTGGGTTCGAGCCCCATCCACCGCGCCACTTATAAATCTTTCATATTTCTAATTCAAAATATTTACAACTTATATAACGATAATAAATTCAGATTACAATAGATAATTGAGGAACTCCGGCCAGGACCAGAGTGGCAGAATATACTTTTTGTCTACAACTGATACGATTGTGCAGACTGTGGTGCTTCAGCAGATGCTTTCAGGGCAGATCCACCAACAAACATTAGAACTATCACAAATGATACTTTTAGAAAAATTTTCATGTTCTTACTCCTTACTTTTCACGATACGATACAGGTGTCATTTCGTCAAAAGACGAGACACGGGCTCTCTACAACTTTTATTCCACAATTGTAGTAGAATAAATATTAAAGAATATTTAAATTAATATTAAAAAATTGGAAAAATGGATTTTTTACGCTACAATTCTTAAAAAGGAGGCAACATGAACAATTTTTCTAAAGCTATGGACTATAGGCATGCGTGCAAACTGTTTGACGCAGACAAAAAGATAGATGATCAACAGATACATTTTATACTTGAGGCTGGACGCAAGTCACCCTCAGCCTTTGGCATGGAGCCATGGAAATTTCTGGTAATATCTGACGATTTACTCAAAGAGAAGATTCGCCAATTCTGTTGGGATCAACCACAAATCACCTCTTGCTCACATCTTGTTATCATATTAGCAGCCATAGAAAACCTAAAGCCCAGCTCCGGCACCCCTGCTAAAAGATTTTCCAGACGACCGCTACCGCAAGAGAAAATAGAGGCATACATTGAACTATATGAGGATTTTTTACAAGAGACTCTAAGCAATGACAAAAACATATTCTCATATTCATCAAAACAATGCTACATCGCCCTAGCAAACATGCTCACAGGAGCAGCAAGTATAGGTATCGACTCATGTCCAATAGAGGGCTTTGAGAAAAATAAATTAGAAAAACTACTTGAAATAGACACAACCCAATACCAAATAGCAGTCTTGGTGCCATTTGGATACAGAGCCAACAAACAATCAAAACAACTCAGGCTCCCACTAGAACAGATAGTGGAGTACAGGTAATATTTAACTCCACTATGCTTACTGTGTCATATTTATAACAATCCCCATTTTTTCACAAACTCATCATCATACTCAACCAAGCCTCTCTCTTTGAGGCTCTCTAGCACCTCTTTAGTGCATAGTGTATCACCTGGCCATTCTCTATCGTAGCCGTCATATCTATTTTTGTTTGTGCCGTCAATTGCTATAAATGGTTTTAGTATGATGTCTCTTTGGGCATCTATATTGTTTACAACTCGCCAAATCAACATGTATGGATTATCCAAATCATTTTTCTCCTCATCTACTATGACTAGCACTTTAATATGCGTGGCTAAATTGTGCAATTTGGATATGAGATATTTTTGTGATTGTTGCTTATCCACAGAGATAACACAGATTGGATTTTGGGTGTTTGTCATGTATTGCTTCAAAGCTACGACTCTCTTGTCTATCTCTTGGATTTTACCCAGCAACACCTCATCATCAAGCACTTCAATATCAGTCTGTACGATATCGCCAGTAGCATCTATGCCTAGCTTGCCACCCACTAACTGCTCTGGTGAGGAGTGGTCTAGCTGATCTACTATGCCTTGAGTGATTAAGATTTTGTCACTATCTAATCTATCTAAAATATGCCTGATGATATCCTCATGCTCCTCTAGTGCTGGAGTATCCTCTCCTACAAATATCGCATGCTTGACAAAGCTCATCTGCCCTACTCCCCAAAAAGCATGCATAAACT
>CAYWGB010000211.1:0-1811 GCA_964457825.1 uncultured Campylobacterales bacterium
CCAAAACAGGATAAAATAAACCCATGTCAGCAAACCCAAGAGTCTCAAGCATCACTACCATCACGGTAGATATAAACAATGCTAAAAGATATACACACGATTGTGATAAGCTGGTAGTAGCCATACACAGAAAGAACTCAGTACTGTGAGCAATAGACAAAAACCTCTTTTTGGTGAGAATGAAACTCCGAGCCTGATATCTGCTGAATATGATATTGCTGATAGTTATTCAACCAAAGATGAGTATCTAGAAGGCATCGAAAAGGCTAATTACTTGATTGAGGTTTATTCTGATCGGCCTGAGGTGTATGCGCTTCGTAGTATGCTATACGGGAGGCTTAAAAATTCAGAAAAAGAACTAAAAGATTTATCTATGGCGATTTCTATTGGATCAGACAATGCAACTTATTATTGTAGTCAAGTCATCAAATATATAAAATATGGGATGTTTTATGATGCCATAGATAGATTCTCTGAATTATTAAGTAATCCGCAACTAAGAAATTATGAGTACTATAGATTAAGTAGTATATTGTTTAGGGTAGTGGCTTATTGTTTTTAATCGAAAAATTAATGCCAAAAAAAGAGCTACTTGATACGAAATTTAAAGCATATGAAAAATATCTTTGGTGTGGTAATTTTCAGGAGGATATTGAGTCTTGCACTAGCTTTTCTCCCTTACTCTTGGAAAAGTTATCAAGTTTTGGCTACAGGATATATTTGAATAATTATCTTGCAGGATCATAAAGCTATAAGCAAGGAGACAGTAATGTGGCTAAAGCATATATCGGATATTTTGTTTCAATATACTTCCTTTTGAAATTTGGGTGTCTGTGTCAGGTGTGATATCTGCATATGTATGTCAAGATTTAGTATCTAGTCCTTACTTTAGAAAGGATAAATAGATTGGCTCGCTACGCAACTCAAGTTACGTAGCGAGTGGAATTATTGCAGGTGCTTAATAGATCTTCTGTAAAAATAAAAAGATATTATTAGCAATACGACTAGAACTGATCCTCCTAGATAGAGGTTGCAGGTATAATCTGTCTGTGTGAGTACTTTTGTCATCTTTGTATCAATCTGTGATTTTTGTAAACCTTTGACAATGAAATATTGGTTTACTCCACTCATTAGCATGATAACAACAGAAGAGATGAGAGTGATATATACAGGTTTGTGATAGTTTTTTTCAGGGTAGAGCAGTGATGCCAATGTGAAAAATACAGTTGCAAATACAAATATCACGCCAAATGTAGCAAACATCACCGTGCTAGAGAGATGATTCATGCTAGGCATGCAGATCGTGGCTATCAAAGCGGCAGAGAAGATGCCCGCAAATATATATAGTACGATAGAGAAAAATTTACGCATTATTGGCTTTGAAATATCTAGTTGCCGCTGGGATATAGAGCAATCCTAATATTACTAGAGTTATGATAAGACTGCCGACGAGGGACTCTTTCATGTGTGAAGCTGCAAATGTAATCGAATAGGCAACGATAGTGTAAATGGTATATACTGTGCGAGCCTTCATCTTGCCTTTGAGCATCCCAATAGCCGATACCAAGGTAATGACTGCACCGACTGCCATTAGAGCAATCTGAGCATTGACAGGCAGAGAGCTTCCCTTTGCCATAATCTCTGCATAATCTGGATTTGTTATAGCCATATATATCAAATATGGCGCCATCACTACACCAATAATCATAAACCAGCAAATAATCGTCACCAGTATCGGTCTTTTTTGTTTCTCTTGTGTTTCATTTTCCATGAAAATCCTTTATTATAAATTTTGCCGTATTCTATCAAAA
>CAYWGB010000212.1:0-1806 GCA_964457825.1 uncultured Campylobacterales bacterium
TACTCAATCAGTTGTTGCACTTGCTATTGCCAATACTTATACGGATGCTCTAGATGAGAAAGTACTTGTAGACACTATGCTCTCTAAAGTACCTGCAAAAGTACATGATGTAAACAAAACAGCCTATGCTCTTGGCAAAAAATACGCTCAAGAGAATATGGCAACTGCCTAATCCACACTTACTGTATGACGGCACTTGTCGTCATGCATGCACTCTACATATTTTTATGATATAATTTTTTATCAAAAAACTAGGATTTTTTTATGAAAATATTACTAATCGGTGCTGGCAATATGGGTGGTGCGATACTCTCGGGACTAGGCAAATACGATACTACAGTTGTAGAGAGTTATAAGCCCAGAGCACAAGAACTGGTAAAACTATACCCGAATGCTACTATATTGGATGAAATTCCTGCGCTGGATGGATATGTAGTAATTTTAGCCATTAAACCACAGTCTTTGCAGACATTGGAAACCATAGGTGAAGCAGATGCACTGATATCTATACTTGCAGGTACTCCCCTAGAGAAGATCAAAGATAAAATTGAGGCAAAATCATATATCAGAGCCATGCCAAATATTGCAGCCCTAAAGGGTAAATCTGTTACATCAGTTTGTGGCGATATTGAGTTCAAAGATGGGGCGATGGAGATACTTGCCTCAATTGGCAAGGCTATCTGGCTAAATAGCGAAGAGCAGCTAGATATAGCAACTGGCATAGGTGGTTCAGCTCCTGCATGGCTGTCACTGGTAGCTGAGGCTCTTAGTGATGGAGCTGTCAATATGGGACTACCTAGAGATAAAAGTTACGAGTATATAGCATCTCTATTTGATGGGATGGGAGCTATGTTGGCAGATGAGCATCCAGCAATTATCAAAGATAAGGTAACCTCACCAGCTGGCACAACCATCGCAGGATTGGCAGCCTTGGAGGGCGGTGCCGTAAGAGATAGCTTCATCGAGGCAGTTAAGGTATGCTATGAACGTACCAAGAGTCTCTCTTGAGGTAACTCAATAAAGTTTACAGAAGCTTTAAGATAGTTATTATCATCTTTACACTATATTTAGTTACAACACTCTCGGGGTGCAATAATTGCTGAGAAGGTGCAAGCCTACCCGCTGAACTTGAACTAGTCAAAACTAGCGTAAGGAAGAGATATACTATTATGTGCGTACTGCTACAGATATAATTCTCCTCTCCTTTCGTACAACAAAGGAAACAAATGTCCGATATGAATAACAAACTTTTTACAACCGATAACGATATAATTACAAGAGAACCACTATCAGGCTCTGCTAAAGTATACATCAATGGTGAACTGCACCCAGATATTAAAGTTCCAATGCGAGAGATTGCATTAAGCAACGATGATAAACTCTGTGTCTATGATACTTCAGGAGTCTTTACTGATCCAAGTGTGCAGATAGATGTCGCAAAGGGTATCACACCAATCAGAGCAGACTGGATAGCTCACAGAGATGATACTCAAGAGTATGAAGGTCGTATCATGGCTCCAAGTGATAATGGGTATGACTCAAATGAGCAACTAGAGTATGTAACGGCTGGTTCAAAAGGCTTGGTTAGAACACCGCTAAAGGCCAAAGATGGGAAGAATATATCTCAGATGCACTACGCAAGAGCTGGTATTATCACACCTGAGATGGAGTTTGTGGCTATTCGCGAGAACCAAAATAGAGCAATGAGCGACAGATACCTAAGTGACTCAGAGAGGGAGGCCAGACTCAAGGGTGACAATATGGGAGCAAACCTACCAGAAGAGATTACGCCAGAGTTTGTCAGAG
>CAYWGB010000213.1:0-1794 GCA_964457825.1 uncultured Campylobacterales bacterium
GCTACTACTTGCTCTTTGAGCTCAACAGGGATATTGAATGTTACCTTTTCAACTGGATTACCATATGATTGTACCATACTATACTCCTTATATATTTTACGTATTATAGCATGGGTTAGAGGTGGTGTCAATATATCTCATGCCCTATTCATAGAATAATGTGTTCTTACTGCAATGTGAAGTACAAATTTATGTGAATATCTACATGTAGAAAGCTTCTAATAATCCAGGATAATAGATGCTACCCATCTATGCTCTCAAGTATCTTCTCGATATGTAAAAACACAGGTCGAGGGGTTGCATGATTGAGTGCAACAAGCCCTAGTAACTCGTAAAAAGTAATAGCTTCCTCTTCTGCGAGCAAATAAAGGCCTACACATCCTGCCCTCTTGGATATGTCTACTACTTTGAGTAAGGCATCTCGAAGTAGCTTTAGTCCAAACCCTTGTTTTTGTGATGAGATATCTATTCGCATCCCTAATTTTACGACAGATACTATCGGAGGTGATCCGCTTGGTTTATCTGCATATTTTAATATCTCTCTACTTATAGAAAATATACAAGAGTATAAAACCCTACAAAAGCTGCTTTTTCATTGAGCAGGATATAGGCTTGGCTTAAATGTTATTTGATACGCTTTTTGAGTGACTTGTGTGCAAAATTGTTTATCATGTCATTACCGCAGTCAAAAGATTTTATGCTCCTGTAGGTAGCAGATGTGCAGTAGACAACAACTCTAAGCATCAAAGCCTTCTATATCCATGAGTTCTTTTAGCTCTTTGTGTTGCCATAGAAATAAGAAAAGAACTCAAATCCATACCCAAAGAGTTTGCTACCCCTTCAAAAGAGATTTTATCTCCTTAGATGTTTTAAATTCTATACGAGCATCTTGTGCAGCATGCACTCTTTGAAACACAGTCAAAATTTGATAAAATGCAAATATGAAAAATGAGAAGATAAATATTATTTTGTTTGATGGGATTTGCAATCTATGTGAAGCATCTGTAAAGTTTATAATAAGCCATGACAGCAATGATTACTTCCATTTTGCCTCTCAGTCTTCTCAAATCGGAAGAAGATTACTAAAAGAGTATAACTTAGAAGAGATGGATAGCATTATCTTGATTCGCGACGGTATAGCGTATAGCCATAGTGATGCGGCTTTAGAGATAGTCAGAGAACTTAATGGGTTTTATAGGTACCTGTATATTTTTCGTTTTATTCCAAAGATATTGAGAGATACTATATATAGTCTAATAGCCAAATATAGGTACAAAATATTCGGCAAAAAAAAGAACTGCATAGTTCCAACATCTATATTTAGAGATAAATTTCTGGATTAATAATTCTATTTTTTGACATACATAACCAAAAGAAAACCTTGGTTAAAAGTCATCTATCTGGTAATTGATTGTTACCATAAACAATGACATATTATTTTCATATATGATATAATCACACAAATCAAAGGAGTTTCGTGAGTATCAATATAATAGCTCAAAATAAAAAAGCTAGACACGATTATGAGATATTGGAGAAGTTTGAGGCTGGGCTTGTTTTAGCTGGAGCAGAAGTCAAGGCACTTCGTGCAAAAAGAGCCAACCTAGCTGACGCCTATTGTAGATTTATCAAGGGTGAACTCTATCTGCTCAATGCTCATATAGCTCATCTAGAGACTACCAACAGGCATTTCGTACCAGATACTCGCACACCTCGCAAGCTTTTGCTTCATAAGAAACAACTAGAGAAACTATATGTAAAAGTACACAAAGATGGACTCACCATAGTCGCCTT
>CAYWGB010000214.1:0-1785 GCA_964457825.1 uncultured Campylobacterales bacterium
CATCGGCAAGGGCGCTATGGAGCTAGAGGGAACACATCACACTCATGGTGCACCACTAGGTGAAGAGATAATCGCAGCATCCAAAACCAAAGAGGGTTTTGATGCGAGCAAGAGCTTTGAGATAGCAGATGATGTGCTCCAGAAGTTCAGAGAAGCTGTCGGCAAAGGAGAGGAGCTCGAAAAAGCATGGATTCACAAGCACAAGCAAGCACCACTCATAGAACAAAATCTCACGATAGAGAGGATGCTGGACCCAGATTTTGACTCTATCAAATACCCTGATTTTAGTAACGAAAAGATGGTAGCTACAAGAGACAGTAACGGCAAGATACTCAATGCCATTGCAAAAGCTATACCTTCATTTATAGGAGGCTCAGCAGACTTGGCACCATCCAACAAGAGTGGCTTGAAAGATATGGGTGATTTCCCAAAAGGTAGAAATATTCATTTTGGTATCAGAGAGCACTCCATGGCAGCGATCACAAATGCCATGGCACTTTATGGAACTACCATGCCGTTCAATGCTACATTTTTTGTCTTTTCTGACTACCTAAAACCAAGTGCTAGGATAGCCGCACTTGCTGGCATCCAGAACTTTTTTGTCTGGACTCATGATAGTATCGGAGTAGGTGAAGATGGGCCAACACATGAGCCTATAGAGCAAATCAGTCAGTTTAGATCACTGCCAAACTTTTATCTCTGGAGACCCGCAGATGCTACAGAAAATATCGAGGCATGGAAAACTGCTTTGACTATGAAAGCACCGCATGGTTTTGTTCTCAGTCGTCAAAAGCTTCAGACTCTCAAGCCAAAGAGGGATCTCGGAGAGGTTAGCAAGGGGGCATATATCGTAAAACAGAGGAAAAATGCCAATCTAACTCTGATGGCATCCGGATCTGAGCTTATGCCATGTCTCAAGGCGGCTTGTCATCTAGCTGAGCTAGGTATCAAAGCCAATGTCGTATCTGTGCCGTGCTTAGATCTATTTAATGAGCAATCCAAGGAGTACAAAGAGCAGGTCATTGATCCATCCACCAAAGTCTTGGCCGTAGAGGCTGCCACTGCCACAGAATACTATCGCTATGCAGATGATGTCTTGGGCATGGAACGTTTTGGTGCTTCTGCTCCTGCAGATTTACTATTCGAAAAATTTGGTTTTACTCAAGAGGGTATCATCAAAAGAGCCTGTGATCTGATGCAAGTAGAGTACAAAAAGGTTACATTGGGAGAGTGCGAAATCTAATCTGGCTAGAGTACAACTAGAGCTATGGCTTTTAGGCTATGGCTCACATAATATCAATCTACAACTACATCATGCATGCTTCTTTTAAAACAAAATTACACTTATAAGTTTTTAAAACACGAATACGATATCTCATAGAACATAAAAAATCATCTACTAGTAACCATACAGCAAGTATTTCTTAAGAAGCATTGAGTATACTTTTACTCTTATAGTTATTTTGATTATAAGATATACTTAAATTAGGGAGAAATGATGAACAAGATCAGTTTAAAGTTCGCATCACTACTACTTGCTGGTGTATTGACACCACATGTTGTGAGTGCTGCGGACTCAGATACGAACATTGCAAATGTTCCAGTAAATGAATTTGTGAATTCCGCAAAGGCAAAGGCGGCCAGCTATGCACCTAATGCGATATTGGTAAATTTAAATGAAGGCAAGATGATACCAAAAAGTTTGCTTGATAGTATGCTAAAGATGAGTGGAAAATATACTTCTATGAAATATACCCATCTAGATACTATGTATATAACATCAGC
>CAYWGB010000215.1:0-1782 GCA_964457825.1 uncultured Campylobacterales bacterium
TTGAGAAATAGTACGAACCTTTTCCTTCTACGTTTGTTTTAAAGATAAAGCCATCACCCAAAGTCATATCAAATCCAATACTGTATTGGTACTCTGGTGATTGTGCTGGTGCACGTCCTGTCATATCTATTGCAGAAGGGTTTGGATCAACATATTTATCAAATTCTGCTTTAAGCAATCCTATACTTGAATAGACATGCAGACTCTCTGTTGGGTACCAATCCAACTGTGATTCCAAACCATAATAGTTACTCTTTGCTGCATTTGCTAAATATCCCACATATTTAGTACTTCCATCATCACGTACAGTTACAACTGAGCTTTTTACTTGTTGATCTTTTCTTTTTCCATAAAAAAGATTAAAGCGGCTTACTAAAGTATTATCAAGATAGCTTGCATTCACTCCTGCTTCCAAATTCCATAGATTTTCTGTTTTATACTCTCTAGCAGTAGGCATGAGTGAATTATCTGCATTTACTCCACCTGGTTTGTATCCTTTTGAAATATATACATAATAAAGTGTCTCTTTTTCAGCCTGGTAGTTAAACCCAAACTTTCCACCAACAAGTACTTCATCTGTATCAATATTTGCCTCATCAGAATCATCATAGGCTGCATCCCATGCTTCCACTCTAAGTCCTGAAACCATTATCAGTTTATCATTTAGTACAGAATCCAATTGTGCATAAATTGCTTTATTGGTTGTTTTGTAGATACTCGTATATGGACTATCAAGATAGGTATAGTTACGGATAAAATCCTCACTGTAATCTTTATAATATGCTCCAATTGTCCAATCTGTACTGCCCTCCCAAATACGACCACTCACATCAGAAATAAGACGTACCTCTATGTCTGTTTGTTTTCTATCTCTTAGGTACTCATCAAATGAACTGTATGGATAAAGACTCTCATCAAATTCCCCCATATAAGACCAATCTTCATCGTATGAATATGTTACATCTGATTGACTATGACTTATTTTTGAAATCAAGTGCATATCATTATTGATTTGATAGGTTGATTTGAGTGAAAAGGCATCTGTTTTTTGCGCATCGGTTCCAGGCTCATCTGCATGAGAAGTACGACTGTTATCAAAAGTAAAAGCATCATACCCATTGTCTATATCTAAATGAATAAAATTAAAATCAATGGTATGGTTATCTGAAACATACCAACGTAACATTGCTTTGGCTGTTAATTCATCGATATTTTGTGTATCTTTGCTGTGTAAAAAACTATTTTTCATAAAACCATCAGAAGTATTCTTGTAAAGAGAAACCCTTGCTTCCAATGTATCAGGAATCACAGATCCACTCAAAGCCATACCATAGGCTTTTGTATTATAATTTCCTACTGTTGCCTCCAAATGCCCACTCAATTCTTCTGTAGGTTCATTACTCTGAATATTAATGACTCCTGCCATACCACTGGCACCAAAAGTAGTACCTTGTGGTCCCTTAAGTACTTCTATCTGTTTTAAGTCAAACAGTGTTACCCCTAATGCAGATTGAGAGAAGTCTATACCATCAATATTGATACCTACAGATGGATTGACAGGTGTTTCAAACTGGCTACGTTCACCTATACCTCGTATCTGTACATAATGTGCTCTTGAAGCACCTGAAGTAAAGTTCACGTTTGGCGTCTGCCCTACCACATTTTCAAATGAGACAGTCGTTTTATCATAGACGCTCTCTTCTCCTATAATAGATACCGAAGTTGTTGTCTCAGAGAGCTTTTTATCTCTAAAGTCAGAACTTACTACTATAGGATCAAGTG
>CAYWGB010000216.1:0-1762 GCA_964457825.1 uncultured Campylobacterales bacterium
AATTATAAAAAGGCTCACAAGATGAGTTCTGATGCTATCGATTGTTCAGGATATTACAGAGACGATGCAGATAGGTTTGGAGATGACATCCTAGTAAGAGATATTGTAATTGGAAGAGAGTTGCTTTCTAAAGTATTAACAACAGGTGACAGAGTAAAAGCTTATGTGGATTATGATCATTCTTTGAGTGGACATAGCTATAGTCTTCCATGGTTGCAAGAAGCAAAAAAACTGTGTAGCAAAAGAGTAAAGGAGGCATTAAAATGAAAAAGTTAATTTTAGCACTACTTATGACTATTGGGCTTCATGCAAAAAAGACTGATATTTATTTTGGCAATGGGATACTGACTATAGAAATTGATGCCAAACAAAACACTAAGTTATTAAAACTTAATATCTTGAAGAGACTTTATGGTTCAGACGAAAATCTTATGATGCAGGATATCGGCAAAATTGACTATGCCTATAACCAAACAAAGGGAATGGTATGGGACTTGCTTGAATCTTCAAGACAGCAGGACATATTAACAGTCGAGTCTCATTTTAAAGAGCTGAAAGCAAAAATTGCTGGACAAACATATACAGACCTACAGAAAGATATGAAAGATCAATATGCAAAATACAATCAATCTTTGGATTCGGGAAATAGAGTAATTGTTGTAGCACATTCTCAAGGTAATCTTTTTGCTGGTATCATGCAGAAGTTAATTCAGGCTGATATAGATACTTTTCATATAATACATGTGGCATCACCAGATAGAAGATTTTTCAGTAACGATATTGTTGCGTGGGATAATGATATGGTGGTTAATTTGGGTTTATATTCTCAGGGAATTATTGATTGTGATATTCGTAAAGTAACATGGGAAGATATAAACCAAATGCATTATCAGCCAAAACCAAAAAGTAATTATGCTCATAGAGACAATATTGATGAAAATACACTTTATTTGGGCAAGTGGAAGGTACAAGAGCGTACACTCTTGCTAAAACTTAATTCATTGGTACATGCATTTACTTTTTATATGGGTGAGCCATTAAAGCAAGATATACCAAATCCTACTGCAGGACTACCATTATCTATGCAAACCACAACCCAGTTCAATAATATTCCTGATGCTATAGATGGGAGTAATTTGGTTGATACTAGAGCTAGAGATAGAATAATAGGTTATATTCAATCACAATTAGAGATAAACTCTATGTCAAGTGGAACCGGTGGTGGTGAAACAGGAGGTAGCACTGGCGGAAACACAGGAGGTACAGACACTGGTGGCAGCACAGGTGGTACAACCAACCCATCATCATTTGATTTTAAAACAGTATGTTCAGGCACAGATTTTCCAGATCCTGTACCTGATGAGCTAAAAACAACAATCGACGGCATATTAAATGCCAATGCAAGTAATCTAGTATCGGACATAGTATGCCCACTCATAGATGGTGCAGTCACAGCATATAATCTAGCAAATGGTGGAGGAGTACCAGGAGGAATGTAGCCCTCCTGTTTGAGCCTTTTAGATTTCCTATTAACACCCCTCTCTTTTACGATATAATAAAATCAATCAACCAAAACAAAAAACAATCTACGCCAATAGCTGGCATTACATACAGATTCTAAGGAAAAGATATGAACACAAACATACTAAAAACTACAGCACTCCTCACTACAGTACTCATCCTAGGTGGATGTGGTGGAGGAGATGGCAAAGGCAAACAAAACTCAACTCACAACCTAGAAAACACACCCCCACTAGCCTCA
>CAYWGB010000217.1:0-1754 GCA_964457825.1 uncultured Campylobacterales bacterium
CATCCATCATATCTGATGTAATACCTTTGGATTCCTTGAAGTCCTCAGCCACACTATCCTGAGTGATCTGAAAGATTTTTTTCTCTACGAGGTTCATGACTTCTTTGGCGTCAATATTATCTTCTATGGTTACTTTTTTGATCTCTGTTGCGAGAGAGACTAGGGCTCTTTTGTTGGAACCAGATTTTATCTCCTCTAGGTATGCTTTGGTATTTGAGATTGGGTTTGAAGAGAGCACATCGGTCATGGCAACTTCATCAAACTTTCCTTTTGCGGTAAGTTTTGATCTGATAAACTCTTCATCTATGGGTTTTTCATCATTGTATAACTCATACATGGCATCAAACATATGCTGGTGAAATGGAAGATAGAAATCATTTGGCTTTAGCCTAGATGAGACATCTTCAAAAACTTCTGGGTCAAACATGACAGCTGAGAGAACAGCTCGTTCTATGTTGAGGTTATACATATTTTCCATTAGCTATTTTCCTTTGCAAATTTTTCTACCTCTAAAACAAATCTATCCACAAGTTCATTTTCTGGTAGGCGTGCTATTACTTCTCCCTTGATCATCACTAATCCTGACCCTTTACCATATGCTATAGCAACGTCTGCATGTTTAGCCTCACCTATGGCATTGACTACACACCCCATAACAGAGACATCCATAGGTGTTTTTATGTGTGCGGTACGTTTTTCTACCTCTGCTACTGCTGTGACCAAATCAGCCTCTATGCGTCCACATGTAGGACAGGAGATGATATTGAGCCCCTCCTTTACACGACCAGAGTCCTTGAGTATGGCCTTTGCAACTCTTATCTCCTCTTCTAGCTCTCCAGTGATAGAGACACGCATAGTATCGCCTATGCCATCTAACAATAGTGCACCTAGACCTATGGAGGATTTAACCGTGGCATGGAAAATAGTTCCTGCCTCTGTCACACCTAAATGAAAAGGATAATCATTTTTTGGTCGTAACGATCGGTAGGCATCTACAGTCCTATCGACGTCACTGGCTTTGAGTGAGACTTTTATATCCGTAAAATCTAAATCTTCTAGAAACTTGATATTGTACTCTGCACTTGCTACCATGCCCTCTGCTGTCGCACCGTATTTTTGTTCAAACTCTTTTTCTAGGCTACCTGCGTTGACTCCGATTCGTATGGGGAGATTTCGCTCTTTGCAGGCCTTGACTATCTCTTTTATGCGTGACTTTTCACCTATGTTCCCTGGATTGAAGCGGATACAGTCAACCCATTTAGCGGCCTCAAGTGCCAGCTTGTAGTTGAAATGAATATCTGCAATTAGTGGTAGTGATATTTTCTCTTTGATGGATTTTAGAGCTAGGGCATCTTGCATTTCAGGTACAGCTACACGTACCATATCTGCCCCTGCAAAATGCAGGAGATTGATCTGCTCGACAGTCTTTTCTATATCATGTGTGTCAGAAAATGTCATTGACTGCACAGAGATAGGTGCATCTCCACCTACTGCTACGTCTCCTACGAATATCTGTTTGGTTTTTACTCTTGGTTTCAAAATATACCTTAATACTATAATTGTCTTATTCTACCTAAAATATCTTCATGTAAAATAGTGGAAAATCAACTCTATGTGGATAGCTTTGTCTTACGAAAATTCAACAGGATCCATGTCAATCTCTATCTCTTTGCAATCTATTGCATGTAGAGCTTTTAGCAGAGGGAGTTTGGTGTTGCATTTGAGTAGTATGTTAAATCTAAACTTGTTAGCAA
>CAYWGB010000218.1:0-1748 GCA_964457825.1 uncultured Campylobacterales bacterium
TACTACTTTGTGTAGCTCTCCCGGAGCTAGTTTAGCTGCTCAACCCGCTGCATTGACATATTTGGTCAGCTTATGGTCCACTACCTTGGATGTACCAAAGGTCATCATATTATCTCCTAAATTATGTGATTGTCCGACAAACATAGAGCATATCCTTGTCCGCTTGAGCCTCAAGCCTTTGTGGCCATTTTACTATATATTCACTAAGATTAATATTTGGTTTACTAATTACCAATAAAATGACGCCATTACATTAAGGAATTGGATATGAATTTTATAAGTCGCGTTGTTTTACCTTTGATACTTTTTCTATATATAGCAGTGGAAGGAGTTCTGAAATTACAAAAAAGTTCACTTTGTCACAGTACAGGATGTGAGTTAGCCGAGCAGTTGCTTCGGTTTGATTCTTTGCAGTTGTATGCTGTGGGTGCAATTGGTGCTCTGCTTATCGCTGTACTGGGATATGCATCCACCAAGAGGGATAGTTTTACGAAGTTATTTTTTGTAACACTTTTTTCTGCTGTGGCATTTGAGAGCATCATGATAGGATACCAAATATTTGTCAATCCTGAACCGTGCAAATTTTGCATGGGTGTCTATGGTTTGCTATTGCTGACTGCTCTACTCTCAAGTTGGAGATATCTACTGTACGCTATACCGATGATTGCTGCAATATTTATATCTCTTAGTTCCTTGGCAATTCCTAAAAATCAAGCCATTATAGGAGCCAATGGGTATTATCTTATTAAATCTGATAGTTGCCCTCACTGTATCAAGGTTAAAAACTTTATGGAAAAGGAGCATATCTCCTATATAACCATAGATCCTACTGATACTACAGCCAGGAGTTTTATGACAGATATGAATATCACCCAAATACCAGTACTTATAGTCAAAGAGAATAGTCGAATACAAGTAATAAAGGGTGACAAGATAATAATGGAGCATATAAAAAACACTCAAAAAGGAACCTCTGCACATAACAATACAAATAGCAGTGATATCTATTCACAAGAAGCTAAAGGATGCGAAGCTAGCGCAGAACTTACACAAGAGGCAGGATGTGCCGAGGAGAGTATTTTACAACAACAAGACAGTAGATATTAGAGACTCCTAGGATCGACTATCTTGCCTGCGATTGCACTTGCTGCTGCGACTGCTGAGTTGGCTAAATAAATCTCTGAAGTTCTTGCACCCATTCTCCCCACAAAGTTTCGATTGGTAGTGGCAACACATTTTTCGCCATCTCCCAATATTCCCATGTATCCACCTAGACATGCTCCGCATGTAGGATTTGAGACGACTGCACCTGCGTCTATAAGTATCTGCATAAGTCCTTCATCTTGGGCTTGGAGAAATATCTTTTGGGTAGCTGGTGTGACTATCATACGTGTATGTTTTGCTACTCTCTTGCCTTTCATAATCTCCGCTGCGATTCTTAAATCTTCGATGCGGCCATTGGTGCATGAGCCTATCATAACTTGATCGATTTTAATATCATCTGATACGGCCTGTTCTACACTCTTGCCATTTGATGGCAAAAATGGATAGGCTATCACCGGAGATAGAGCGTTCATATCTATTTTAATCTCTCGGATATAGGCGGCATCACTGTCTGAGTAGTGTATTTTTGGCTCTGCTCTTAGTCCTGAATTTGCTTCTGCTCTCTGGTCTAGATACTCTTTGGTAGTATCATCTACTGCAAAGATACCACTCTTGGCTCCTGCTTCTATCGCCATGTTGCACAT
>CAYWGB010000219.1:0-1731 GCA_964457825.1 uncultured Campylobacterales bacterium
CACGAGTGAGCTTGAAGTTGTGTAAAAATCTAAGAGCTGGCACATGTGGCCCTCTACATAAATCCTCGAAATCACCCTGCTTATATATGGTTACAGTCTCGTCTGGTATGCGTGCGAGTACGGCTAGCTTGAGCTCGTCTTTGGCAAATTTTTCTAGAGCTTCATTTTTTGTAATTTCATATTTTTCTATTTTGTATTTCTTTTTGATGAGCTCTTTCATCTTTTTCTCTATACTTTTTAAATCCTCTTCACCTATCTTTTCATCGATTCTAAAGTCATAATAGAACCCTTCATCTACGACTGGCCCTACGAAAAACTCTGCATTAGTATATAGTTCTGCTATAGCTTGTGCCATCAAGTGTGCCGTCGAGTGACGCACAATCTCCAACGATTCAGGAGTATTGTCGTATTCAATAACCTTACCGTCACAGCTCTCCCCTGCACTTTGCGTGTCGATAACCTCACCATCCGCACCAATAAAACCAATAATATTTTCACTCACAATAACACTCTCCAAAAAACTCACAAAATGAGCTAAAATTAATAGTAGATATTATATCAAACAATTTATACAGCCAAGGCAACATAGCAACTCATATATTTTAACCTATATGACCATTTCAACAACTTTACAATCTTCAAAGGCTTTGAAAATTGCATTTCTCTCCTCTTCAGTTTGGACAATACATTTTGTATTATAACTATGAAATTTACCTGTTCTGGAAGTATTTCCTGCCTTAACTGTATGCTTTTTTCCACTCATCACCTTGGTGATACACTGCTGTAGTTCATCACTATCCCTGCCTATGAGTTTATATCCCCATTCAGTAGGATATTCGATTTCTGGTTTTGTTTTCACTTCATTATCCAATATCATTTTATTTTCTCTTGTAATCATCTGATTTTCCACCACTTTTTGACTCAAGTTGGACATTTTTCATCACCATACCTTTGTCTATAGCCTTTAGCATATCATAAATAGTAAGTAGTCCCACGCTGACACCTGTTAGTGCCTCCATCTCCACACCTGTTTGACCCACAAGTTTAGCCGTAACAAATAGTTGAAAACCCGGTAGCTCTGGTAGTTCTCGGATATCCGTCTTGACAGATGTTAGCATGAGAGGATGACACATCGGAATGAGTGTGCTGGTTTGCTTGGTTGCCTGAATGGCAGCAATAACTGCTGTTTGCAGTACTGGACCCTTTTTGGCACTATTACTAATCACTGCATCAAAAGCCTCTTGGCTTACTTCTATGATTCCACTTGCAGTTGCTACTCTTTTGGTCTGATCTTTACTTGATACATCTACCATTTTTGGTTTGTTTTGTTCGTCGAGGTGAGTTAAATTCATCGTCCTACCTATAATATTTTTCTCATTTTATCATCTTTTGGATTTACTAACAAATCACTACTGATTTAATTTGCGTAAACTCTTCTAGCGCCCATTTTGGCCCCTCTCGCCCTATGCCTGACAATTTGCTTCCACCATATGGCTGCACATCAAATCTAAGAGTTGGTATATCATTAACTACGACACCACCGCATTGAGCATCATCTATAAAACGTTGCATTATTCGCAAATCGTTAGTAAAAATAGAAAATTGCAGTCCATACGGAGAGTTGTTAATCTTCTCCATTGCCTTATCATAGTCAGATACCTTGACTAGACTTACAATAGGAGCAAAAACCTCTTCACAGATGATTTGCATATCATCTGTAACATCTGCCAT
>CAYWGB010000220.1:0-1720 GCA_964457825.1 uncultured Campylobacterales bacterium
GGCTGTCGCCAACACTGCTGACATACCAAAAGTAAACCACTCAAAAGTATTTGCTTTGCAAGATGGCATACTGGAGCTATTAGAACTCTCCACTAGTCCAACAGTAGTCAATGCTCTTGTTGGATATGCTGGCATGCTACCAACTATTAAGTCTATCGAATTAGGTAAAAAAGTAGCATTAGCAAACAAAGAATCACTTGTTGTAGCAGGTGAATACATAGATATCAAACAAATTATCCCCATAGATAGTGAACATTTTGGATTATGGTACCTATTAGGGCAAAGAGAACCAAAAAAGTTATATATCACCGCAAGCGGTGGAGCATTTCGCGACTGGAAGACAGATCAGATTAAAGATGCCACATACCAAGATGCACTCAAGCACCCAAACTGGTCAATGGGCAGCAAAATCACTATAGATAGCGCCACCATGACCAATAAAATATTTGAACTACTAGAAGCAAAATGGCTATTTGGAACCACTAATATCGATGCTTTTATTGAACGGCGGTCTATCATCCATGCTCTCGTAGAGTTTATGGATGGATCGACTACGGCTCATCTTGCAGATACAGATATGAAGCTACCTATAGCTCATGCTCTTCTAGAGACAGTAGAGACACAGATAATACCAAGTTTAGACCCACTTTCTATCTCTGGGATCTCATTTGAACCAATCCTTCCAGCCAAGTATCCAATTTGGCAAATCAAAGAACACATTTTAGAAAATCCTCATCTAGGTGTTGTTCTAAATGCAGCAAATGAAGTAGCCATAAAAAAGTTTTCTCAAAATAGATGTACTTTTTTTGGAATGAGTGAGATTGTACTAAATGCCTATAGTAAATTTGAAAACATCAAACTATCTAACATCAACGATATCATACAGATAGATACAGAGGTCAGAGACTATGCAAGCAGAGGATAGAGTACTACTCTTGCATGGGTGGGGTGGCAGCGATGAGCCTCACTGGCAGGCATCACTGGCAGGCAAGATAGCCACAGATTATGGCACAGTATGCTTCCCCCTATTGGACAACTGCCACTTCCCATCCAAAAACAGATGGCTCAAACAGACCAAAGAGATAATTGCTAGATTTCAGCCCACCACTGTCGTGTGTCACTCACTTGGCAATACGCTGTGGTTTTGGCTCTGCCAAGAGCCCAATATACCAACACTCCAAAGACTCATCATGGTATCACCACCTAGCCTAAACACCACAGAAAAAACTATCAAGAGCTTCTTTCCATGTCAAATCCCAAATGATATCCATGCTAAAAATATTGAGCTGATTGTCTCTGATGATGACCCATGGATCAGCATAGATGAGTCCAAAAAAATTGCAGATAGCATAGGAGCAAACTACACACTCATCGAAAATGCTGGACATATCAATGCAGACAGCGGATATGGAGAGTGGGATCTAATCGACAATATGCTCCTAGGAGACAATCATGATTCTTAGCATCGAATCAAGCTGTGATGATAGCTCAATAGCCATCACATCTATTGAGACAAAAGAGCTACTATATCACAAAAAAATATCCCAAGAGAGCGAACACTCATACTATGGTGGAGTAGTTCCAGAGCTTGCTAGCAGGCTACATGCCGTCGCACTACCAAAGCTACTAGAAGAGGTAAAAGAGTATCTCCCAAATATCAAATCCGTAGCAGTCACCACACAACCAGGACTCTCTGTCACACTAAATGAGGGGCTAATGA
>CAYWGB010000221.1:0-1711 GCA_964457825.1 uncultured Campylobacterales bacterium
TGGTCATAATCCACTTTGTAAAAAACTGCTCTAGTTTGTTGATATTTCCAGCAAATTTGATCCCTCTTGGATCGTATGGTATCTGAGATAATGCATACGGGATAGCAAACCAAAATCCTGTAATGATTCCAGCTGCTCCATATGCTTTATCAAATCTCACATCAAACAGATAATGAATCATGCTCAAAGCAGCCACTATTCCTAGATAGAGTACTACATTAAATAGTGCAGTGGTTAGCAGTGTAAGATTGATGCCTTTTGCGTATTGCCAAAAGTCTATATTCTCTTCGTCTTGGTTCAAGTAGGGCAACCATATGATAGATATGAGTAACATGAGAATAGTCAATGCGTATCTCAAGACAAAAGCTTGCCCTATCATATCTTTGGCAGGGAACCAAAACCAAAATGTGATAGTCAATACAACTGCAATTCCCATAAGAAGGCTCTTTGAGCTGTAATATTTAGATGCAATATTTACAGACAAAAAGAGGAAAAATCCTAACCCTAGGCTCATAGTGGCTCTGAGCATATCGTGATCGTATTGTGCTGGTATATAGTTGTATAACTTCAACAGTAAAGTTAGACCTATTATGAGTGATATTGCCATGGATAACGGAAATCTCTTAAATGTGTTGGTAAACGTACTCAGACGCTCTTTGCTAAAGATTGACATGATTACTCCTTGCTATTTGTGACATTATACCTAGGCATAGATAATATCAAGAGTTGGATATAATCGCAACCATGAAACTATATGAATTAAGACTTATAAGAGATAGATTAAGCTCTTTTGATTTTGCATCAAGAGCTCGCAGGATAGAGAACAACACTATCGAAATTACATTTGATAAGAGTGATAGCTATTTTTTTGATATGACGCGTGGTCACAGCACTATCTACAAAGCACCATCCAAGAGACCTTTGCAGGGTTTCAATGCCCCCTTTGACACCCTACTGCACTCTTTGTTGAGTGGCTCCAGGATAACTAGTATAGAGGTACCCAATAACGATAAGTTGTTGAGGATTACTGTCGCTCCAAAATCTAGCTACAAAGATAAACTAGTCACGCTGCAGCTAGAGTTCACAGGTAAAAATACAAATGCGATATTGCTAGATAGCGATGATGTTATTATCGAGGCATTAAGACATATAGATAGTGATAGCTCTTATAGAGTAGTCAGGCCTGGTACGAGTCTAGATAAACTGCCTGCTTATGACAACCAAGAAGAGCCTCAAACCATAGATGACATAGATGATTTATTGTGCAAAAGAGATGAGATTATGCGTGGGCGAAAGCTTGCTTCTCTTAGGGTGCAAAAACAGGCTTCTACACAAAAAAAGATAAAAAAACTCACTGCCACGATAAACAAACTTCCAGATAAAAATAGACTCGAAGAGCAACAAAAAGAGTATCAGATGCATGGCAACCTCGTGCTCGCCAACCTATACAATATCAAACCCTACGATACAAAGCTCGAGACACTTGATTATGAGGGCAATCAAATTACTATCAAATTCCCTAAAGGTATCGTCGTTAACAGGCTTAGTGACTATTTTTTTTCTCTAGCTAAACGGGCGAAGAGCAAGGCCCAAAATATTCACCTCGAACTGGACAATCTCAACAGCAAACGAGAGTTTTATAGCAACATATTGCATGCCATAGAGCAGACAAAGGAGTTACACGAATTAGAACTCTTGGCTCCTAAAAAAG
>CAYWGB010000222.1:0-1700 GCA_964457825.1 uncultured Campylobacterales bacterium
GGAGTGCCTCTTCTATGACGGTTAGTGTTTTAAGACCCAAAAAGTCAAACTTAATCAAATCAACATCTTCTACATATTTGCCGGAGTACTGTGTAGCAAGTGTGTCTAATCCAGTTGGCTTAAATAGTGGTGTCTTCTGCCATAATGGTTCATTGCTAATCACAACGCCAGCTGCATGAGTGCCTGCATTTCTGTTTAGACCTTCCAGAGCTAGTGCATATTCCCATGTGCGTTTTGCCAATGGATCTGATTCTAATAGTTCGGCAATTTTAGGCTCTTTTTTGTAAGAGTTGGCCAAATCTATACCCAACTCATCAGGTATCAGCTTTGCCATGGCATCTGCTCTGGAGTATGGCATATCTAGAACTCTAGCTACATCTCGTATAACACCCTTGGCAAGAAGTTTACCAAAAGTAATGATTTGAGCCACATTCACACGACCATACTTCTCTACGACATAATCCAAAATCTCCTGTCTGCGTGCTTGACAAAAGTCCATATCGATATCTGGCATGGAGATACGCTCTGGATTTAGAAACCTCTCAAATAGCAGTCCATAAGGTAAAGGATCGATATCAGTGATGCCAAGAGAGTATGCAACTAGCGAGCCGGCCGCTGAACCACGCCCTGGACCCACAGGAATACCCATCTGCTTAGCAGCATCAACAAAGTCCCATACGATTAACATATATCCGGGAAATTTCATCGAGTTAATGATGTCCATTTCTACTTGAAGTCTATCTCTGTACTCTTGATGTTTTTCTGATGGTACAATTTTTAAACGCTTCTCTAAGCCTTTTTTGGACTCTTCCACAAATAAAACAATATCATTTTCCAATGAATACTCTTCATCTGGATGAGGCAGTTTAATACCTGTCTCTTTTGCCCTGTCTCTTGCAAATTTGAAATTTGGTGGTGTTGGGTCACCTAGCTTTATTTCCAGATTGCATTTGTCAGCTATCTCTTGTGTGTTCTCCAATGCCTCAGGCATATCAGCAAAAAGTGCTGCCATCTGCTCTGGCGACTTCACATAAAACTCATGGACTGAGTGACGCAGGCGATTGGGGTCATCGTAGAGTTTATTCATCGCAATACACATAAATGCTTCGTGCGCATCTGCATCTTTTTTTTCTGTGTAGTGTGTGTCATTAGTGGCTATTATCTTTATGCCTGTCTCTTGCGATATCTGGATGACCTGCTTATCTATACGTAGCTGATCACCGATACCATGACGCATAACCTCTAGATAAAAATCATCGCCAAATAGCTCTTTGTATTTAAGAGCCACTGCCTTGGCCTCCTCATAACCTTTGGCGCCAGCTTTTAGATTTCTGTCAGAGAGATTTAGGTTCCAGTTTACCTCGCCCTGCAAGCAGGCACTAGAGCAGATGAGCCCATCAGCATGATCTTTCAAGAGATCCCAATTGATACGTGGATAGTAGTAGAAGCCCTCTATGTATGCCTTTGATGAGAGTAGCATGAGATTCTTGTATCCTATATCATTCTTGGCATACAAACAGAGGTGAAATCTCTGGCGGACACTCTTGTCTCCTAGTTCTGTTTGATTATGGACATAGGCCTCCATTCCTATGATTGGTTTTATCCCCTCTGCTCTCATGGTATTATAGAAATCGATTGTACCAAACATATTGCCATGGTCTGTCATAGCAACAGAGTCCATCCCTTGCTCTTTGATTTTT
>CAYWGB010000223.1:0-1668 GCA_964457825.1 uncultured Campylobacterales bacterium
TCAGTCAAAACCGAAACATAAATACACACTCCCACGCTCAGCGTGGGAGCGATGAAACTACTTTGTCCACATGACTATACAAGCGAGGATAATTGTTATTTCTCTTTACAATACTTAACTACTTGCTTTATATTATTTACGGAAACATTTTTATCATAAAACGATAATAAATTTATGCTTTCTTTATCAATATAATCACATAAATTATTTGTTTTTTTATAGTTTTGGTTACGAGTGATGTCAATAAGTACCCTTTGGATATCCGCAGATAATAATGCACCAACTGTTTCATCTTTTCCTTCTCTTAGATTTTCCAAGAGCAACCAATTAAATTTTAATTGTTCAATTTCATTATTCAATGAAATTTTTTCTTCATATTGATACATGATGTACAATATACAAAATATAAATATGCTTATAGCCAGTATATATCTTATTGTTCTCCACATGTTTTTTTACATCCATCCCGCATAAACTCAGCATATTGTATACGACAGGAGCCATCTGTGCCACACCATTTAATGGCAGAAGGTATATACGTATCACAAATCTGCCGATCAGTCATATTATTATCAAATCCTCTTTGACACTCTTTTTCTGGTTCCCACAGCGTGGGAGCGATGAAAGCATTACGCTTTTGCCTTTTCTATTATTTTAAGAGGCAAAAACATACTTGCTGCATACGGGCGAATATCTAACCTCCCTATGATTGCTTCAAATATTTCAAATCCAAACTGCTCATAAAAACCCTCACTACCTTTTTTGGCATCCACAACCAGACCAAAACATCCAAACTGCTCTTTTTGCCTTAGAGAAAGCTCCATGACAAATCTTACAAGCGCTTTACCGATACCACATCCTGCAAAGCTTTCATCTACAGCCAGTCTTGTTATACGCAAAATAGGCAACGGGTACTTTGGCAATCTTTTCGAAAGTGTTTTGGAGAGCGATCCTGCTCTGATACTTCCGGCACTGACACTGACATATCCGACAATTCTCTCTTTGATCAGTGCCACATACGTAGTTCCGATATAGTGTTTAAACTGATTTTGTTTGGCATACTGCTTGAGATAAAGATCAAGGTTTAAATCAGCACTGTGGAATAGTGAAGTGTCATCTTCTTTCCTGATCTGACGTATCTCAATCATGCTGCATCAAAGCCTTAAGAGCAGCAGTCGGCTCTTTATTCTCGCTCTCTATAAGTGTCTCAAATGTCTCTTCCGATACAGTGATCATTCCAGGAACCATCATGCTTGAAGGTATTTCATATAAGGCATTCAGATAACTGTCGAGTGCATTTTCTATCAGATAGCCTTTTTTTAGTCCATGTGCTGCAGCATAGGATTCCATGCGCTCCTTGATACCCTCTTCTATATAGGCAGAAATTTGTACAGACATCACAATATCCTTTTTTCTACAATTTTATAGAAAAAAATATTTTTTGTCAATACTCTACTTTTCTATCCCCTCCAGATGCGATGCAAAATCCTCCGGCTTTATAAACCCCGTCAGACTCTTCTCAGGCATAAATTTTCCGTTTTTATCAAAGAAGATGATATTGGGCGTACCGAAGAGTTCATACTTTTTCAGCAGCGCCTTTTCGGCATCGGTGTTATCCGTCACATCTACCCTGATGAACTTGAAACGCTTGAGCGCCTCTTTGACCTT
>CAYWGB010000224.1:0-1665 GCA_964457825.1 uncultured Campylobacterales bacterium
CGGCGCAGCAGCCAGAAAAGTCCACAAAGGCGACAAGATTATTATAATCGCATATGCAAGCATGAGTGAAGAGATGGCCGATAGGTACGAGCCTAAAATCATTATATTAAATGATGACAATACTATTGCCCAAGAGTTCGAAGGGTTGAAATAAAAGTGACAGAATTACTTCAGGCATTAGCCAATGATAATCTCGTAGCCATCAAAAAAATACTATCAGATAATGATTTTGATTTGAGTCAAGATATTGAGACAGATTATGGGTACGACCTAGAGGATTCTGAAGAGGTAAATATCTTATTTTACGCTTTGCAAATCGGTGCTTCAATAGAAGCAATAGAGCTACTTATCGAGGATGGAGCCAAGCTGTCATATACTAATGCGGCGGGTGTTGGTGTTTTAGATGTTGCTATTAAACACAAAAGAAAAGATATAGTCGCTTTGTGTCTCGATAATGGTCTTGATCCATCTGCGAGCAGCAGAAAAAGTGGGATAACACCACTGATATTGGCAGCATCATTTAATAATGTAGATATGGTGAAATACCTTGTAAGTAGAGGCGCTAGCATAGAGGAGAGAGATGGTAGTGGTTATACGGCATTGGACTATGCACTCAAAATGAATCAAAAAGAGATTCTCAAATATATAAAAAGCTTAGATGAATAAATAGCTCCTCTCGGTAGAGAGGATAAAGAGTGCAAAAGTTGTAGGTGATGTTGCTCTTTAGAGTGTAAACAAGGAGTCGAGAGGCAGCCCTTGCTGCATCTCTTATGTTTGTATTATAATAGATGGTAGTTAACCACGACACAACCAATGGTGAACAATTGATTAACAGGCACAAAAAAATGAACAAAAATCAAACAAATTTACCAATATGCGGCATAGATGAAGCTGGCAGAGGGCCGCTGGCAGGCTCTTTGGTGGTGGCTGGGGTAGTTTTATTGAAATGTATTGAAGATATAGCAGACTCTAAAAAAATTACACAAATTCGCAGAGAAAAGCTTTTTCCTGTCATAAAATCTAACACAAAACATCATATTGTTACTTTTTCCTCTAGTCAAGTAGATGAGTTTGGGATATCTCATTGCATGAAAAGTGCCCTGCAGGAGATCAAGGAGTACTTTGGAGACTGTCACTATATTTTCGATGGCAATACAAACTTTGGTATAGACGGTATAGATACGCTCGTCAAAGCAGATGCAAAAGTTCCGGAGGTTGGCGCAGCTAGTATATTAGCAAAGGTTACACATGACAACGAGATGATAGAGATATCAAAAGAGTATCCAGAGTATGGATTTGAGCGACACAAAGGATACAGCACAAAATTACATAGAGAAGCCATCATAAAGTATGGAAGAACCCCTTACCATAGATACAGCTTCTACGTATCAGGCGTAGATGACCCTAAGCAAAGATAGAATGACGTATTGTGTAGTATAATCTACAACATGAAATTATACATCCAATACGCAAAGGCTCTATTATTAAACTAATTGCAATTTTACTGCTACTATGCATCGAGCTATCTGCAAAGATTGATTTAAACAGATGGACAGACTTGCCTAAAAATAGTGTTGCTAATATTAAACTCCCCAACGATTATGTAAAAGATGGTTTAAAACATAAATTAAAGATGCCACCAAATATTAAAGTTGAATATGGCAG
>CAYWGB010000225.1:0-1653 GCA_964457825.1 uncultured Campylobacterales bacterium
TGGAAGAGTCGGCAAGCTCCATAGTTCGAAGTAAGGCACTTCCTATTGTTGAGAGTTTCATGGTTGACTCAAGTCAGGTGGGCGCCATCATAGGTAAAGGCGGTTCAGTTATTAGAGAAATTATAGAGGAGTATAGCGTCTCTATTGATTTAGGTAGAGATAACGGCGAGGTTAAAATTACAGGACAAGATATCGATAAAGTTCAGGGTGCAAAAGATCATATACTAAAGATAGTAGATACACCGACACAAACACAGATGAATTACGAGATAGGAAAAACATACAAAGGTAAAATCAAAAGATTAGTTGATTTTGGATTGTTTGTTGAGATGCCAGATGGCTTTGATGCTCTTTTGCATATCTCTAAAATTTCACAAGAGAGGGTGACAGATCTATCTTCGAGATATAATGAAGGTGACGATATAGATGTTGTTGTATTGGAGCAAGCCGGTAAAAAGGTGGAGTTGGCAACCGCTAGCTATGCGTCAGATCTTATCTGACATTAAAAGCTTTTAAAAATTTTCTAGCAAAAGGCATAAAAGAGCCTCTGGTTACCACTACTTTTGTGCCTTTGTGTGCCCATGAGTATATCGTTTTGATATCTCTTGGGTCTATATGTATGCAGCCATGACTCATCCAGCCTGTATTGCCCTTGTGTAGTGCATGACCTTGATATGTAAAAAACATACTGTAGTCCATATTATTTACACCGTTCTCATCAGGATATTTTTTTGACATATAATATCTTTTTTTGTACTTGATATCATATATTCCAGATGGTGTCTTAAAGTCATCAGCACCAGAAGTAATCGCGCCGCTCCACCATACTACACCATCTCTATCAACGGCATAAAATCTGCCATCACTACCTTTTTCCCGTACAGATACGACTATAAACTCTTGACCACGTAAATTAATGTTCTTTGATGAGCCATCTTTGCTCACCACCTTAAACACATTTGTAGCAATCGGAGCTACCTTACCGACGATATCACCAAAGGCAACGCCACTCAAAAGTATTGCAGAAAGTATAATTTTTCTCATATGAGTCACAACTCCAAATAATTTTTTGATTATTCTATCACAATATTTATAAATATTAGACTATAAACATCGATACTTAACATATCTTTTTGTATAATCTCACATCAAAATGAGTGACAAGTAGGGAAATAGAGTGCATTTATGTCTCTGTTGGCGACCTTTGGTCGTTTACGCTATCCGAACAGACTCGTTAGATAGTCAAAGAGGACTCAAAACTCACAATTCAAGGAGAAAAAATGAAAAAACTATTAATTCTTATGGCTGCATTTACAGCCTTTGCATTTGCTGGTGAAGTTGATGGACAGAGCATGATTAAAGCATACTCTGTATTGGCTGCTGGTGTTGGTCTAGGGCTGGCTGCTCTTGGTGGAGCTGTAGGTATGGGAAGTACTGCAGCTGCTACAATCGCAGGAACAGCAAGAAACCCAGGTCTTGGCGGTAAGCTAATGACTACTATGTTTATTGCTCTTGCAATGATCGAAGCACAAGTTATCTATGCACTAGTAATTTCACTAATTGCACTATTTGGTAACCCTTACGTAGCATAACAAATTTTGATTGCTAGAGATCTTCTCTAGCACTCTACCTATCCATGCGGCAGTGGTGGAA
>CAYWGB010000226.1:0-1623 GCA_964457825.1 uncultured Campylobacterales bacterium
TTGAGATAGACACTCTCTACGCTTTTGGGTGCTGAGTCTTCCCATAGAAATGCTATTGTGTATTGTTTGGTGACATCTGCTACTTCTGAGAGTGCCTTGATGACTTGAACATTTTTATGCGCATCACCTGTTGCTTCTGAGATATATGGGGCAAATGCAGCCAATGCGTTGGCGATAAATCCATCACTGATAGTAGTGACAAATTCACTGCCAGAAAAGTCCACTTCTACCCCTGATTGAGCCAGTGACTCTATGAAGACCGCTGCGCTCCCATAGTTTTCTTGCCAGTTCACTACTGCATAGTTGGCCTGTAGTACACTCTGTGCATTTGATTGGCCTCTGTCTACTCTGGCTATGCCAAAGGCGATTGGCTTTTTGTATCCTGCTCTTTGCTCTGTTTGTGCGATGAGCTCTTTGAACTCATCTGTTGATTTGATTGTCTGTATGGACATATGTGACTCCTGAAATGATATTTGGGATTATATCATAAACCAAAGCCAAAATATGTATAATTCACACATGAAACACCTGCGCGGATACACAAAAAGATATTTTTCATTGGCTATCATTGCTATGTACTCCACACTGCACAAACTCTGCCGTCTAGACTCCAATTACCAATATCATAAACTCGCCTATTCACCTCTACCCAAAAAAACCGCTCCTCCTTCTAAATAGTTATATCTTACAAGCAACCATAAAAACTATATTTACAGAAGGAAAATAAAATGAAACATATAAAACTGAGCCTAATATTGGCACCATTAATGATAGCATCTCTATCTGCTGAGAGACTGGAGGAGATCATAGTATCCACGCCTACCAACAGTGAGCAAAAGCTTTCAAGTACAACATCAGTGACTGAAGTCATAACAGCCAATGATATCAAAGAGAGAGGATATACGACCATCACTGAAGTTTTGCAAAGTATTGTAGGCATATCATATACACAAAATGGCGGCTTAGGCTCTCCTAGCTCACTCTATATTAGAGGCATGGATAGTAAGTCTGCTCTGGTGATGATAGATGGCATCAGATATAATGATATCACCGGATTAAATGGTGCAAGCTATGAGAATATCACGGTGGACAACATAGAGAGGATTGAGATAGTCAAGGGGGCACAGTCGGGTATCTGGGGTGCAGATGCTAGTGCTGGCGTTATCAACATCATCACAAAGGGTACAAAATCAGGTCTGCATGGAGGACTTAGCATAGAGGCGGGTAGCTTTAAAGGCAGGAAATATAGTGCTCACCTATCTTATGCGAATCAGATGGGTTATGCTAGCGTCAGAAGCAGCTGGCTCAAGAGTGATGGGTTCTCTGCAATGATGAGCGCAGATGATAATCTAGACAAACTCGAAGATGATGGCTATAAAAACCAGACTACTGACATAAAAGCCGGTATCAAGATAGGTCAAAATAGCAAGATAGACGCTAGCTATATGGATATCGAGGCAGATGCAGATGGAGATGGATATGATCCTGTCACATATGCACCAGATCCTAACAGCATATACAACTCCAAGAGCCACACACAACTCGCTCGTATCAACTATAACTATACAGATGAGAAAAACAGCCTGAATATCTATGCTCAAAACTCTAAATTTCGTAGAGAGT
>CAYWGB010000227.1:0-1622 GCA_964457825.1 uncultured Campylobacterales bacterium
GTCGCATATTGTATTGCTACATCCATTATCTCGGCATATTCATTGTTTAGTAGCATATCAGATGTACCATCGATAGGGCGAATCCCAGCTTTCCTAGCCAATAACATATCCTCTTTTTGTAATCCAGGACAATAGATAGAGTAGCCACGTAATCCAATATAACGATAGTCTCCCTTCGATATATTTATCATTAAGTCTTTCTTGGGGTTGTTCAGGTTCAGTTTGGACAGTGATTGTTTTAACGTATCAGTTTGAGTTACTTTGTATTGATACATGCCGATATCATGGTACCAATATTTTACGTAGTTATATGAGAGGATAGCTAGTCCGATAATCCCTACAATAGAGACAAAAAAGATTTTACTTTTCAGCATTATTAATAATCTCCATTAAAACCTGAGCACATCTGACTGGATTAGCCTGTAAAACCAAATGCCCACCAGCAACTACGTGTACTTTGAGTTTGATAGAAACTTCACTCCAGTCATCTAACGACTTAGCAGGGACGAGATAATCACCTTCGGCTTGAATATAAGTAACTGGTATCATAATTTTCTTGATCGGTTTTTCTAATTTCTTAATCTCTTGTAACCTGTGGTACAGTAGATTGTTCGGTACTGATTTGATAATGTTCTGTAGTAAATCTGCTACATTGTCATCTGATGAATAGTTATAGTTTAGCAGAAGTTTATTGATTATGACTTTTGGTATTGGTAAACTCAATAAGCACAAGCTTCGTATTGTGCCAAGCAACTTGGGTCTTGGGTTTTGCAAAAAAGTGGCAACTGCGAGAATATGTATTAGATTTTTAGGTCTCTCGAGAGCAATCTGATAGGCAATAAAACCAGAGAATGATTCTGCAATCAAAATAAAATCTTCATCTGGTAATTGACTCTTAACATACTCTACCAATTCCTCATATTCAGTCTCTTTGCAGTTGTCATATCGTATGACTTGCGTATTGATATCCTTGGGCAGCATCTCCAAAAAAGGTTCAAATAGTTCTCCTGTCCCATCTAGCCCAGGTAACAAAACAACCTTCATCTTTTTAGTTGAACCAATAGCACAATTTATCCGTTGTTCTCAATTGCATCATCTGCACTACCATAGTTTTCCGTTGTGCCATCTTGAAGGTGGAAGCCAAGTAATCTGCTCGGGGTTACTGGAGTTTGCTGTGCCGTTTGTTACTGCTTTGTGTATAGCAGGTTCAATATCATGAAATGATTTTACTTTTGAGCCAATTTCTGCTCCTATTTTGTTGTTGTGTGCATCCATTTTGTTCGAGTCTTTGTCACTGGATTCAAAGATCAGCGTAGTCAAATCCACCGCCCACTTACCCAGAGTATAGGAGACGGTAGCACTTGCAAGTGCATGACGATATGCGTCAAGCTGTCCGTGTCTGCCACCTTCAAAATCCGAATTGAGTACATGGCTCCATGTGAATGCCAAGATGCTCACTGGATATATGGATAATATCACAACAAATATGATGATTTTCTTTTTCATCTGAAAATAACTCCTTAACCCAAATTTCTATTACATATTATAGGTTCTAAATAGTATATATTTGTTTAGTAGCAATAAATTTACCATCGTCACCAAAAAGCAAATATTTTTAAATC
>CAYWGB010000228.1:0-1612 GCA_964457825.1 uncultured Campylobacterales bacterium
TATCTCTTTTTTATCAAAAGAGTGATTACCTCCTGTCATCATATCTACACCATAACCAAGGAGTTCATTACAGTTTTTCTCTGTAAGCCCAAAACCATGAGAGACATTTTCATAATTGGCAATTGTAAAGTCTATGAAATGTTCTTGTTGAAGTCTTTTAAGATGACGCTTCAGCATTAAGCGTCCTGGTTTACCAACAATATCACCAATAAATGCTATTTTCAAGATTAAGAGCCTTAATAGTTATACGTAAGATATACAGCCTACGCTATGTTGTAGGGTGGATTCATCCACCAATTATTTATACTTTTGATTTTCCTGCAAAAGGTAATAATGCACTAGCCCAAGTAAGTCCACCACCAAAAGTATCAAGTAACATAAGTTCACCACTTTGAAGACGTCCAGACTCCCAAATATCATTAATCGCCATAGGAATAGATGCTGCAGATGTATTTCCATACTTACCAACAGTAAGCACCACTTGCTCTTCTTTCATTTTAAGTGCATCACCCACAGCTTTAATAATACGATAATTTGCTTGGTGAGGAATAAAGTGAGGAATATCATCTGCATTTATTTCATTTTTTGCCAAAATTTCTTTCACATCTTTTGTAAGTGTCTTAACGGCAAGTTTAAAGGTTTCATTACCTTTCATTTGTACATACTGCAGTCCTTCATCTAGAACTTTTTGACTTACAGGATTTACTGTACCTGGTGCTGGTGTTACTAAAAAATCAGCATATGATCCATCTGCACTTGCATGTACATCTACAAAAGCTTCTTCTTTTTTACTTGTAGCAGAAATAACCGCAGCTCCAGCACCATCACCAAAAAGTATACAGGTACTTCTATCTGTATAATCAACTATAGAAGAAAATTTTTCTGCACCAACTATAAGGATGTTTTTTTTCATACCAGACTCTATAAATGCTTTTGCAAGAGTAAGTAAATATACAAATCCACTACATGCTGCTGAAATATCAAATGCCTGTACATTTGTAATACCCAATTTATCTGAGATAATACATGCAGTTGAAGGCATATTAAAATAATCAGGTGTTACTGTTGCACAAAGAACTAAATCAATGTCTTCTGCTTCAATATCAGAGCGTTCTATCGCAAGTTTGGCAGCTTTTGCTCCCATATCACTAGTTACTTCATCCTCTGCTGCTATATGACGATCTTTAATACCTGTTCGTTTAAGTATCCATTCGTCTGTAGTATCTACCATTTTTTCAAGATCTGAATTGCTCAAAATCTTTTCAGGTACATACGCACCAATTGATCTAAATGAAGCATAAATTTGTGACATAGTTATCCTTGAACTAAAATATATAGTCTATAATACTACCATAAATTTAATAGGTAACTTCTAAAAAAAGGAGAAAAGAGAGAAGCAAGTATCGACTTGTTCCCTTTAAGATATGCTATTTTATGCACTTTTTTCTAAAATAGCTTCAATCGTTGTATTGACATCTGACTCAACATATGAGATAGCTTGAAATACTGCATTTTTAATTGCTTTAGGGCTTGATGCTCCATGAGAAATAATAGCACATCCCTTAAGTCCAAGTAGTGGTGCTCCACCATACTCATCTTTATCTACTTGCTT
>CAYWGB010000229.1:0-1609 GCA_964457825.1 uncultured Campylobacterales bacterium
ATACCAAATTAGAAGAGCAAAATTATGAAGATGAGGGATTTAAAGGCGAGTATGAGAACAAAATATATTTTGACTATATGCATAGTGGAACCGGTTTTGGCGACTATTTTATCAAAAACAGGGGCACAGGCTACTTGGATCTTGTAGAAGCAGGGGTGGTGATAGAAGATGCGGTGTATCCAGATGCGCTATTTTCTGGAGATGGGAGGTTTAATAACCACTTTTATGCTGCTCAGTTTAACAGTAAATCGGCTTGTGCAAGCAAAGGTGCTATTAGTGGGTCAATAGCATTTGGAGTATATGGCGCTATCTCTGGCGCGGCACTGTCTGCAAATATGCGTAGCAATAAAGCATTGTGTGCGGGATGGGGTAAAAGAACAGATAATATCACTTGAGCACTGGATAAAAATATTGTTTTGGGCAATAATAGAGTCAATAATTATGATATTGAAGATGCTTTTAGTTATTACAGAAATTCATTTATCGGAAGCGAAAAGAGCAGAAGAGCAAATCAGGCAAAACTCTTTTTATCAATAGGAACTATGATACATCTAATTCAAGATTTACACTCTCCGGCTCATGTGCGTGATGGCTCTCATCCATTAGGTGATTACTTGGAGATTTATGGCAGATATAATGGAGGGTTCAACCTAAGACTTGGCGATCCAAACCCAAACAATAACCCTCTAATTACCCAAGCAATTGAAAATATAGATATGAAGAAATCTATGCTTAAAGATAATAAATATTCGTCTTATCAAGATTTTTTTACCCATGAGGCAAATTGGGTAAGTAAAAACTTTTTTAGTGAAGAGCATAATGATTTTAAAAAAGCTGAAAATAACGAAACAGGTGATGGGTTAAATCTGGATAATAAATTAGACGATGATACAATTTTTGATTTTCATAACCCAAAATTGGCAAAAGAGGATACTTATGAAGAGAAGATTCCAGGTTCTGAAACAGCCTATTTTGGTGATAAATGGAACTATATTAAAACCAATGGCAATGTGGCATCTGAAAAAGGAAAAATCATCCAAGGGCACAATAGGGTAGCGATTGTAGAGCATGGATATTATTTTAATTCTGAGAGAATGTTGGCGGTAGTAGATGGTAGCGATCAAAAAAGCTACAGTAGCTACAACAAAGAGGCACTATCTGATACAGCCATTAATGTGATGGCAAGAGCAGTGGTTTCTTCTGAAGCATTTATTAACTACTTTTTTAGAGCTCGAATAGAGGCTACACTTGATGGGGATAGTTTGGTTGTTAAAAATGTATCCGATCCACAATGGGTAAGTAGCCCAGATTTGTGCACACTTAAAGAGGGTATGGATATAGATGTTTACTTTATCAACAAACAAAACAGCAGCGTTCCACTAATGGATACGCAAACATTAGATAAAGATGTAGCTATAGGCGAGAGCTTTACAATTACAGGTATGCAATCTGCTATAGCTAGCCACCAAGATGATATGAAAGAGCCTGTAGAGATTATAGTTCTTTTAGATGGACAAATAGGAGAGTTAAGAGGATTGGATGATTATAATATTGAAGCAAGAGGTTTAAGTGTAACATATGCCAAGATAATAAATTTAGGCGGCGGCAC
>CAYWGB010000230.1:0-1601 GCA_964457825.1 uncultured Campylobacterales bacterium
AGGAAGGCATGCAAATCACTTTTTCTACAGGCAAAAGAGTATCGATGGCAGATACTAACGGCAATAAAAAAGAAGATACAGGCAACGTACAAGCAAGATGTTTTTGGTCTATTTTGGTCTCTTTTTATGCCTATTCTGCCTATGACAGTCTATATGGTGCTAGCACAGATAAAAGTTTTTAAGACTGTTGAAGATATGCCTCACCTCTATTATATTGGCGTGGGAATGCTTGTGTGGTTGCTGATGTCAAGAATTATTAATATCGTTATGTTTTCAGTAAAAGCGGAAAAACCTATTTTGACTACTACTACATTTCCTATTTTTGCATCGATGCTTTCTGGACTAGGCGAAGTGCTACATGATACCTTGATTAGAGCAGTTGCTGTTGTCTTTATTGTCCTGATGCTGCATCTGCATATTACTTTTACCGCATTTGTTTTGTTTGTTCTGTCTTTGGTGCCTGCACTTATCTTTGCACTTGCCTTGGGTATGCTATTTGCTATATTGGACTTGGTCATACAGGATACGAGACGAGTTGTTTTGATCATGCTTAGATATGGGCTATTTGTCTCTTCGGTTATTTTCCCTTTTCCTGATAATGGCTTGCCAGGTATAATAAATAGCTTCAATTTTTTTAATACCTTTGTAAATGCTTCAAGAGATCTTTTGTATTATGGGCGAATAGAAAATATTTCTTTGTATCTGTGTACCTCAGCTGTAGGCATTATAGTTTTTGTTTTTGCGGCAAAACTTGTCTATAGTATGGATTTTAAAATCAGGGAGTATTTATAGATGGATAATGCTATAGAGATCACCAACGTATCAAAAGTATTTGGTAAAAACTATAAGTCTGCACGTGTACAGCTAAAAAAAATATTTTATGAAAGCTTCATGGGATGTAGTGAAAATATTGATTTGAAAAAAGATGAATTTTTTGCTTTGCATGATATCTCATTTTCTATCAAAAAAAATGAAAAAGTTGCGATATTGGGACCAAATGGATCAGGAAAAAGCACGCTTCTAAAGATGTTGAGTGGTATCTATCTCCCAGACAAAGGTGAGATTAGAGTGGATGGGAATGTGAGTTCTATTTTGGAACTTGCTACAGGGTTTAAGCCTGAGTTGAGTGGCTTAGAAAATATCTATCTTAAGTTTGCTTTGATGGGCAAAAAAAAGGAAGAGGTAGATTTAATTGTAGACGATGTCATATCTTTCTCAGAGCTAGGAGAGTTTATGGATACGCCTTTTAAGCACTACAGTTCTGGGATGAAATCAAAGCTAGGATTTGCAATTGTCACAACTATGACCCCTGAGATTCTCATACTTGATGAAGTTTTTGCTGCTGGAGACAAGGGCTTTCGTACCAAATCTGAAGCACGAATCAAAGAGCTTTATCAAAATACGACTACGATTCTTGTGACACATAGTATGGGTATTGTCAAGGATGTGGCAGATAGGGTTATCGTTCTCAAAAAAGGAGTAAAGGTCTTTGACGGTGAGACTCGGGAAGGTATCGACTTTTATAATAATATGACGAAATAGATATAAGACTACATGCTAACTTTTATACGGCACTTAACTTGAATAGCTTAAGTATTGCT
>CAYWGB010000231.1:0-1575 GCA_964457825.1 uncultured Campylobacterales bacterium
AATAGTGTCTCTGCAACCAACCCAGTAGCACCAAATGCTGCTCCTATCACAAAACAGGACAATAGGGCACCGGAAACAAAAGTATCCTCCGAACCATTGTTGGTTACTGTGAATTCAAAAACATTTAAAATGAGCATTGATACATTTGGACGTATTTCTCAATTTGAACTTTTGGAAAATAAATATCAAAATGATGGGAAAAACCTTCAGATACTACACCCTCAAGAGGTAAAACCTTTAGAGGTAAGATTTTCAGATAGTAAACTTAATGAAGAGGCATTTAAAACCCCATATACCTATGTAGGTAATGATATGGTAGATGTTACTTCTGAAGAAAAAACTATTACACTTACACAAAAACTTTCTTCTATAACGCTTACAAAAAAGATCATGATAAAACCAACAGGTGCTTATACAATAGATATTACAACATCTTCCGAAGAGCCATATTTTATCACTCCAGGACATAGACCGATGGCAGACAGCTCACACTACATGCTTGTACGTGGTGCTTTGGTAAAAGGTATGGATAATATTATCTTAACTGTAGAAGATGGTGATAGTGAGGGGAATGAAAAAGTGCAACATGCAAAGATAGCTTCAGCATTTGATCGATATGTTGCATCTATGTTTTATAATTTTGATACAGGGATGAATATTTCTATTGTGAAGGAAAAAGATGACAATCCTCTTATTTTTGTAGAAGGAGGTCAAAATCTACATCTAGGTGGATATATAGGACCTAAAGAGTATCACACACTCAAAGGAATTAATCCTGAACTTACAGATACGATTGAATTTGGATTTTTTACATTCCTTTCAAAACCTTTTTATAAAGTACTGTTATGGATTGAAGGTGTAGTTGGTAACTGGGGATGGGCAATTGTTCTGTTTACATTACTTGTGAAGTTAATTCTCTTTCCTCTTTCCTATAAGGGTATGATGTCTATGCAGAAACTTAAAGATCTTGCTCCAAAAATGAAAGAGCTCAAAGCAAAATTTAAAGATGATCCAGCAAAAATGAATATAAAAATGATGGAAATGTATAAAAAAGAGGGTGCAAACCCCATGGGTGGATGTTTGCCTATGTTGTTGCAAATTCCTGTCTTCTTTGCTTTATATAGAGTGCTTTTAAATGCAGATGAATTGCAGGGGGCACATTGGATTCATGGATGGATAGAAAATCTTGCAATAGCTGATCCTTACTATATATTACCTGTGCTTATGGGTGCATCTATGTGGTTTCAACAAAAAATTACGCCAAATAATTTTACAGATCCTCTTCAAGAGAAGATTTTTAAATGGTTCCCTGTAGGTATGGCATTAATGTTTATTATTATGCCTTTCCCATCAGGCTTGGTACTCTATTGGGTTGTAAATAATACTTTTACAATCGGACAACAATATGTGATTAATCAAGCATATGCCAAACACAAAGCTAGGGCAGTTTCATCACATAATAAAGGAAAGGATAGTTAATGACAAAGGTTGAAGCACCGACACTTGAAGCTGCATACGCTGAAGCTTCTAAAGTGTTAGAATGTTCTATTTCTGAACTTCAATGTGAAGTTGTGC
>CAYWGB010000232.1:0-1571 GCA_964457825.1 uncultured Campylobacterales bacterium
ATGATATAGATGACTATATCAATAAAGAGTATACAGTTGCTAAGGAAAAGGCGGCTGCTCAACAAATAGAGCGAGTGTTTCAGAAGATATTAGTGGAGGATGTGAAAACTAAAGAGGGTGCACATGATATATTTAAGGAGATGTTTAGAGCAATTAATTGTGCAGGTGATATTGCACCAGATAAAAATATTCTCGATGGGCTGAGAGCGATTACATTTAATACAAGACAAAGAACTGAACAATATTTTAAATTTAATGATTTGCTAGATGGAAGTGTAACATCTATGCCAAGAGGAGATACCTGTGAAAAATAAAAACATGATTAAGATATTAGTAGCAATAGCCCTAAGTTTTTCTTATTTGAGGGCGGATGGATGTGGAGATTTGAAACTTGACACCGAGATAGTATTTGGTCTATTTAATGGTGTACAAACAACACCAGGGCAAGCATCAGACGCATTAGACTTAATTGAAACCAAATTCCTAAATAACTACGTCTCCACAAAAAATGAAAAGATAGAACCCACCCTTTTTTACAACAAAACAGAAGGTCTCTCTGATTTTGCAGAGACATTTGATCAAAGAGCCAAAGAGCATATTCCACTAATAGCAGATAAGTGGGAGAATTTTTGGAGAATTATACATGATGATACAACAACATTGAATAAAATCAAAAAGATAATACCAGCAATTTCTGATTTTAAAGCAGCAGAAGATAATGCTATAACAGCACAAGCAATATCATCCATAACTAACTTATTGGTCAAGTCAGAAACAACCAATGTTATGTACGATAATCATAAAGAAAAACTAAATTGTATTGAAAACGCCAACAAAAAACTAATGATATTTGCACACTCTCAAGGGAACCTATTTGCAAACGAAGCATATGATTATGTAACTACAGAGAAGCAAGTACCTGCGTCCTCTGTAAGACTAATCCATGTGGCTCCTGCTTCTCCTACAGTCAGAGGTCCACATTTTTTAGAAGATTTGGATTTGGTGATAAATGGACTTAGGATAATAGGAACAGTGCAGCCTATTACACATTATATGAGTAATCCACTCAATAGACCAGCGGGGCTGAATGGATTAACAGACTGGAAAGGTCATGGTTTGCTGGAGATATATTTAAACCCTCATCTTGATGTCTCTGGAGATATTTTTAATGAAGTGGAGAGTTCCTTGGATGCCTTGGAGTTCCCACGCCCAAATACAGGAGGCGGCACAGACACCGGAGGTGGTGACAATAACAACACTGGTGGTAATTCAGGAGGTGGTGACAACAACACTACTGACCCAACCAAAGACCCAGACAAAGTCTGTGTAAGTAACTATTTCACATATTATGGGGATGGAGAGATACATGATGACCTACAAAAAGGTGACAAAGATGCTGATCTCTATGACGACGGAACCAAATATCAAGTCAAAGAACTCCAAGAGTTCTTGGAAGCCTTTGGATATGATGTAGGTAGTAGTGGTGCAGATGGCTGGTTTGGAGAAGACACAAAGAGTGCTCTTATCTCATTTCAGGATGCAAACGGTCTAGATGCTGATGGTATAGTAGG
>CAYWGB010000233.1:0-1570 GCA_964457825.1 uncultured Campylobacterales bacterium
GGTTCCTGATTTGGCGATAGTTCCTAGATTATTGATAAGATCCTCTTCATTCATGCCGATACCATTATCTGCGATAGTGATTGAGCCATCTTCCTCATCTAGCTTTATGTTTATTTTGCCCGACCAATCAGTATCTTTAAACTTATCATCTGTAAGTCTTTGGTAATTGAATTTGTCTATCGCATCACTTGAATTTGATACTAGTTCTCTGATAAAAATCTCTTTGTTTGAGTACAAAGAGTGTGTCATGAGCTTGAGCAGCTCCCCTATTTCTGTTTGAAATTGATGTTTTGCCATGATTTGTTACCTCTTTTGTGAATTTGCGAGGATTATAGCAAAGCTTTGCAAAAGCTATTGCAACTTAAGTCGCAATACCACCTTTAGCTACTAAAAAGGAAATTCAGCCACCATATACTTGTGTGCTAGTCGACTCTAACACCTTTGATTGTCCCTGCCTTTTTGATCTCTTTTAGTTCTACTACTTTCGTAACATCATGAGTATCTATTGCAAATGTTAGTGTGCCTTGGCCTCCTACAAAAAAGTCTTTACTTGCAAAGATTTGCACTATGTAGCCTGTTTTTTGCCCTAGGCGATGTAGCTGTGCTCGTGCTGTTTGATTATCGGCAATAGTAAAGTCAACACCTCCTCCGAATCTCTCTGCGCCTGCCGACGTGAGTGTATATGTCCCAGCTGGATGTGTTTTTTTAAACTTCATTATATGAGGATACACATTGAGTCCATCTATGTGCGTGAAATAGTCCAGAGTTACTGTTTTGTTCGTTGTGAGCTTGCCATGCTTCCATCTTTTGTAGTTTTTGGTAACTTTTTTATTTTTATAGTCAAAGCTATAAACTTTTAGACTTCTCCTGCTCCCTCTGCTCTGTTCTACACTATATCTAGTGGCATAATACTCTCCATTTTTTATAAATCCACTTGATTTATGTATATAGTGGAGTCTTTTGCTCAATGTTTTTGCAATCCCTGTGGCTTTCATATCCGCAGTGATAGAATAAGTTTTGCCATCCTCATAACTATCCAAATGAACCTCTCCGACCTTGCCCATAAATGTTGTCCTGACATCATAGCTTGATGCAGAGAGAAATAGTGTAGTTATCATATATAAGAGTGGAGCTATTATGGTTTTTTTCATTTTTAACCTTCTGTTCTAGTAGATATGTATCATTTTACTATATTTTTATGAACAGGGAGTAAATAACGAGACAATACCAACGTTTGACTTTAAAATCTATGGTGCTACAGAGTAGATCGATCAGGTATTGCGATTGTCTTTAAACTTCAATCTATCATTAATTTAACAGGTGCCTTTATTTGCAACATTGCACCTCTTGTCAATGCTAGGCAGATTTAACCCCAAATGTTTAATCTCTTCTAAGATAGATTGACGAAACGCGTCAAGAGGCGTTCGTATGCTGTAAAATGCCCAACGACCACGACGCTCTACCTTTAGAAATCCACCCTCTTTTAAGATTTTCAGATGTCGTGAAACACGTGATTGAATCATCTCAAATGCCCCCTCAATGTCACAAACACACACCTCACCACTTGCGT
>CAYWGB010000234.1:0-1550 GCA_964457825.1 uncultured Campylobacterales bacterium
GTTTCTCTGTAAGGATTTTCCAACCTTCCCAGTCATCTTCGCTAAGCCCATCCTCAATAGATACAATAGGATATTTATCACATAACATAGCGTAGTAATCAACTAGTTCAGCAGAAGAGAGTACTCTGTTTTCTGCATCTAGTTTATATCCACCATCCACTACAAGCTCACTAGCAGCAACATCTAGTGCGATAGCGATATCTTCACCAGCTTTATAACCTGCTTTTTCGATAGCATCCATAATCACAACAATAGGCTCTTCGTTATCTTTAAGATTTGGTGCAAAACCACCTTCATCTCCAAGGGCTGTACTTTGTCCCATGTCAGCAATTATTTTTTTCAAGGTGTGATAGACTTCAGCAGAGGCAGCTAATGCATCTGAAAAATCTTCAAAGTTAAGAGGCATAATCATATACTCTTGAAAATCAACGCTATTATTTGCATGGCTACCACCATTGATAATATTTAACATTGGTACCGGTATGGTGAGTGCATTTGAGCCACCTAAGTAGCGATAAAGAGGCAACCCAAGACTATCTGCTGCTACACGTGCTACTGCCATAGAGACACCCAATGTAGCATTTGCACCTAGTTCACCATAGTTTTCTGTACCATCTAGCTCTTTCATAATAGCATCTATTTCTGCCTGATTGTAAGGACTGACACCAATCAGTGCATCCGCGATAGTGGTATTGACATTTTCACAGGCTTTTAAAACACCTTTGCCCATATATCTATCTCCACCATCTCTGAGTTCTAGAGCTTCTCTCTTACCTGTACTTGCACCAGAAGGAACGATTGCACTTGCCTTTGTTCCATCACTCAAAGTTACTGTCGCTCTTACGGTAGGGTTTCCTCTACTGTCCATTACTTCATCTGCTAAAATATCGTCTATATACACCATTTAATTCCTTTGTTTATTTTTTTTCCTTAGCCTCTTTTTCTTCTGGCTCATCGGACTCTTCTATTCCCATAGCAATTTTTATTCCATTTTCTAACTCTTGTGCTAAAACAGGATCTTCTTTGAGTAGGGCCTTGACATTTTCTCGTCCTTGTCCTAGGCGTTTGTCACCATAGCTAAACCAAGCACCACTTTTATCAATGATATCAAGCTTTACACCATAATCTACAATTTCACCCTCTTTAGAGATACCCTCTCCGAACATTATATCAAATTCTGCTATTTTAAAAGGTGGTGCAACTTTATTTTTAACTACTTTTGCTTTGACTCTGTTTCCGATACTCTCTTCAGCTTGTTTTAGTGTAGCAATTCTTCGTACATCGATACGGACAGAGCAGTAAAACTTTAGTGCATTTCCACCAGTTGTTGTCTCTGGTGATCCATAACCCATTGTACCGATTTTCATACGAATTTGGTTGATAAAGATGATGGTAGTGTTCATCTTATGTACCACACCGGTTAATTTTCTAAGTGCTTGTGACATAAGTCTAGCTTGCAATCCTACATGGGTATCACCCATATCCCCATCAATTTCTGTTTTAGGAGTTAGTGCTGCAACAGAATCGACAATGATAAGGTCAACGGCACC
>CAYWGB010000235.1:0-1544 GCA_964457825.1 uncultured Campylobacterales bacterium
CCAGCTTGGCCACTTCGATTTTGCTGATATTTCAAATACACCATAAAATCTATCTTCCGGCTTTTTGCCCACAGCTATTGGAAATTCATAGGCAGTCCAATTATCAAGTATATAGTATAGTTTTCTAGCATGAGTCTTTATCACTATAGAGCCCGGTTCTTTGTTGTTCTCAAACTCAACTACTTTATCATCCAAACTGTAACTGTTTGCAAACAGAAATGATATGCTAAAGATCAGAGTCCAAATAACTCTCATGATAAAAGATCCTTTTTAAAATATTTTGCTATATATCGGATATTTATCAAAATATTTTAGAAAATCATACTATAAAATAGTCTCCGTCAAAGCTGACAAGCGAGTAGTTTCTATCTTCTCCAAGACTCTTTTTGAGTCCGTCAATTGAGAGAAATGAGAGAGAATCGGCTCCTATATGCTCTCTTATCTGCTCTTCGGTCATGTTGGCACTGATTAGCTCTTCGTAACTTGGTGTGTCGATACCGTATCTGCATGGGTGTTTTATAGGGGGAGAGGCTAGTTTTAGATGAACCTCTTTTGCTCCTGCATTTTTTAGCATCTTGATGATCTGCCTTGCGGTGGTACCACGAACCAGTGAATCATCAGTCACCACCAATCTTTTTCCATTAATTGCCTCTTTGATAGGGGAGAGTTTGAGTTTGACTTTCAAATCTCTCATCTCCTGTATAGGCTCAATGAAAGTTCTTCCTACATAGTGGTTTCTAACGATCGCTTTTTCAAAAGGTATGCCACTTTCTTGTGAGTAACCAAGAGCTGCTGCCACTCCACTGTCTGGAACTGGTACCACAATATCAGCCTCTACTGGTTTTTCTTGTGCTAACATCTTGCCCATTTCTATTCTGGTATTATAGACTGTTTTGCCATCAATGATAGAGTCTGGTCTGGCAAAGTAGATATACTCAAATGCACACGGTCTTGGTTTTGGCTCATAAAGTTGGATTGATCTTGGCTCTTCACCTTTTTCAAATACGAGCATCTCTCCTGGATTCACATCTCTGACAAACTCTGCTCCCACCAGATCAAAGGCACAAGTCTCACTTGCTACTATGTATCCACCATTTTCAAACTTGCCCAAAGAGAGTGGTCTAACACCGTATCTATCACGAATTGCAAACATCTTTTTTCTGCTTTGCACGATAAAGCAGTAAGCTCCTTTGAGTTCATCCAAAGCCTCTGTGATCCTCTCCTCCAAAGACTCTTTTTGGCTTCTGGCAATTAGATGTATGAGATTTTCCGTATCCATATAGGATTGGAATATGGCTCCCTCATCCACGAGTTTTTGTCTCACTTCATCTTTGTTGGTAAGATTTCCGTTGTGAACGACGGAGATTTCACCTAGTTTATATTTTGCCGTGATTGGTTGGGCATCAAGAATCGAACTGCTACCGGCGGTTGAGTATCTGTTGTGTCCGACAGCAATAGATCCTTTTAGATAGTCAAAATTCTCCTCATTTGAGAATACATCAGTGACCAAACCTCTTCTTTTTTTGGTCCACATATTGACTCCG
>CAYWGB010000236.1:0-1539 GCA_964457825.1 uncultured Campylobacterales bacterium
GTGCTAGATTTGGCACAATCTTTCCAAATTTTGAAAATGATGGACACGCCATCTGCACAGAGTCGAGTCTAATGGCTTTTAATACTGCTTTGTCTTTATATAGCTGAGAACTTGGATAAATTTGTACATCTATCTTGCCTTTACTAAGCTCTTCTAATCTCTTTTCGAAAAATAGAGCTGCTTGACCTTTTGGGGTATTCTCGCTCACAACATGGCTAAATTTCAACACATAATCTGCTGCATTTGCACTCAATGACAAAACCGCCAAAGCGCTAGCTGCTAATAAAACTTTTTTCATTACTATTCCTTTGATTTTAATTCACCTAGATTATATATAAATTTCTACTACCAGTGAAGAAAAGATGGTAGTTTATTGTAAGAAAAGTCTAAAGTGTAGCGAATCGTAATACTTTACGACCCAAAGCCGTAAAAAGAGGGAAATATCACTATAGATGCTAACACTAAAACTTGCAGTACGATGAATGGAATCACCCCTCTGTAGATATCAACTGTTCGCACCTCGGGAGGCGCAACTCCTTTTAGGTAAAATAGACTAAACCCAAATGGTGGCGTCAAAAACGATGTTTGCAAATTTAGGGCAATTAGAATAGCAAACCAGAGTGGATCAATCCCCATATTGACTGAGATTGGCAATAAAATAGGAACGACTATATATGATATCTCGATAAAATCAATAAAGAAGCCTAAAAACATGATGATAAGCATAGAGAGTATCAAAAAGCCCCACTTTTCACCAGGTAGCCCCATCATAAATGCTTCTACTATCTCATCCGCTCCACTGTAGACAAAAACCATAGAGAATGCTGTGGCTCCAACTAGTATAGCAAACACCATGGCTGTAATTTTTACTGTCTCTAGTGTGGACTCTTTGACCATAGTGTAGCTAAGTTTTCCATACATTAAAGCCAGCACAATGCTACCAAGTGCACCAAGTGAAGCAGACTCTGTTGGTGTAGCTACTCCGCCAAATATGGAACCTAGCACCAGTATGATCAATACCATAGGAGGCAGTATTGACATCAAAGCGTTAGTAATGTTCTTGCTCGTACTGTGGGATGTTTCTATCTTCATTGCGGGTGCTGCATCTTTGTCTAATAATGCTACTATGAGTATATAAACGATGTATACTCCTACAAGCATAAGTCCCGGTATCACAGCAGCCTTAAAGAGATCTCCAACAGGTAGTCGAAAGACATCTGCAAGAACTATCAATACGATAGAGGGAGGGATTATCTGCCCTAGTGTGCCAGAGGCACAGATAGTACCACAACTTATGCTCTTTTTATATCCATTATCCAGCATTACAGGTAGCGATATGACACCCATTGCCACCACAGAAGCCCCCACAACCCCAGTGGAAGCAGCTAACATTGCACCTATGATTACCGTAGAGACAGCAAGTCCTCCACGGACTCTTCCAAAAAGTGTACCCATAGATTCAAGCATTCTCTCTGCTAGATGAGATTTTTGAAGGACTATTCCCATGAATATAAACAGAGGGACTGCCATTAGTATCTT
>CAYWGB010000237.1:0-1532 GCA_964457825.1 uncultured Campylobacterales bacterium
TAAAATGCATCCCAAAACGCTCACGTAGAGGATTTGAGAGCATACCAGCTCTAGTCGTTGCCCCAATAAGTGTAAACCTTGGTAAGTCAATCTTTACAGTTTGAGCAGCTGGGCCAGAACCTATAATGATGTCTAATCTAAAATCTTCCATCGCAGGATAGAGTATCTCTTCAATAGCAGGACTCATACGATGTATTTCATCTATAAAAAGAATATCACCCTCTTCTATATTTGTAAGAAGTGCTGCTAAATCTCCTGCTTTTTCTATCATGGGTGCAGCAGTGGTTTTGATATTTGTATTCATCTGTGTTGCAATGATATTTGCAATAGTAGTTTTACCAAGCCCTGGAGGTCCAAAGAACAAAATGTGATCTAGTGCTTCATTTCTGCGTTTACTAGCTTCTATAAAAACTTTTAGATTCTTTTTTATCTTCTCTTGTCCGATATACTCATCCCATCCACTAGGACGTAGGGAAACTTCATACGAAGACTCTTCTTCAAATTTTTCTATCTCAACCATACGTTCCATTAGTAGGTATATTCCTCACTAGGAAATTCTCGTCCTTTGACTTCATTGCGGTAGGACTCCAAACCTTTTCGTATCTGCTTGGCTCCATCCATATACTGTTTTACAAATTTAGGTTTAAATGACTCAAAAAATCCAAACATATCAGACCAAACCAACACTTGACCATCGGTAACATTTCCTGCACCTATGCCTATGGTTGGTATAGAAACAGCTTGGGTAATGGCTTTTGCAGCTTCTTCTTTGACACCTTCAACCACTATAGCAAATGCACCAGCATCTTCTAATGCTTTAGCATCTTCTATCAGTTCTGCTACATCTTGTGCATCTTTTCCTCGTATTTTATAGCCACCATCACTACGCAAGAACTGTGGCATAAGCCCTATATGTCCTAGTACTGCTATAGAGTTTTGCGTTAAAGCTTTCACAATGTGTGCTCTTTCTTTTCCGCCTTCTATTTTAATAGCTTGTGCATTTGTTTCTTGGTAGGCTCTTGTCGCATTGTGTATGGCATCATCTACTGTAGAGTACGAACCAAAAGGCATATCTAGTACAATCAGTGGTAACTTCGCACCATTACAAACCGCTTTTGTATGATAAATCATCTGATCCATGGTAGCAGAAAGTGTATCTTCTTTACCAAGAAAACTCATATTTAAGCTGTCACCAACAAGTATCATCTCTACTTCACCATTAAAAAGCTGTGCAAAAAGTGCATCGTACGCTGTCACCATAGTAATGGGTTCGACACCTTTCATTTTAGCGATGGTTGTCAAAGTGACTTTTTTTTCTATTTTAGGGGTATGAATACTCATGATTACTTTTAATCCTACTAATAAAATCTATATTTTTACTCATTTTATCATATAATATTGAAATTAAATCTATTTCAGATAAAAAGAGTCCGTTTTGAATAAAAAGTTAGTTGCATATATCACCACAGGTTTCCCCTCATTAGAATTTACAGTTGATGCTGCTTTGGCACTGGCTGATGCCGGTGTAGATA
>CAYWGB010000238.1:0-1521 GCA_964457825.1 uncultured Campylobacterales bacterium
TCCCGGAATGGAGAAGAGTATTACTTCTCTGTCTCTGTCTCTGTCTGTCTGTCTCTGTCTGTGTCTGTGTGTGTCTCTCTCTCATGGATCCAGATATGAACCCCAAGTTACGTACTGCGATTCTCAATGCCAAGGCGCAAAATATGCCAAAGGACAACATCGATGCAGCTATAAAAAGAGCAGCAGCTAAAGATGCGGCAGACATCAAAGAGATCATCTATGATGTCAAAGCTCCTCATGGTGTACAGATGATTGTAGAGTGTGCTTCTGATAACAATACACGTACAGTGGCCAATGTCAAAGCCATATTAGTGCGAAATGGGGCAGAGCTTCTCACTTCAGGGTCTCTCAACTTTATATTTACGAAAAAATCTGTATTTATTTTTGATAAAACAGACGATATGGACATAGAAGAGATAGAGCTTGATCTCATAGATTTTGGACTAGAGGAGATAGAAGAGGATGTCGAGCCAGTAGAAAATGGAGATGATCAAGAGATTATTAGAGTATACGGAGAGTTTACTGCTTTTGGTGAACTCACTAAGGCATTAGAGGAGAGAAGCATAAATGTAAAAAAGGCAACAATAGAGTATATTGCCAATACTCCTGTCGACTTATCTGACGAGCATATGGAGGAGCTAGATGTATTGATAGACAAACTCGAAGAGGACGAAGATGTCCAAAATGTGTATACAAATATCAATTAATCTTTTTTTCTCATATAGTCTTGGAGATGAGAGGAGATAAACTCCTCTGCATCAAAGACTTCTCTTGCTACTCTTTGTGCGACACTACTCATGATCCCTGTTCCATATGTATTTATCAATAGTCCATCTTTATTGTAAATTTTAGAGCTATTTACACCACAGCTTGGACTACGGTCTTTTCCTATGTAGATATCTATATCATGATTTTGATCAAAAAAGTCCATAGCATATGCATGGATGGGTGATGTGAGGTTGGCATGCGTCTCATTACATATGGCGGATATATCACCATTATCCGCCTGCACTAAGTCCATACTTGGCCTAGGGGTTCCAAAACAGCTATCTTCAGGACAAAAGAGGATCAGTTTGTGGCCATTGAGCATATCTGTGAGTGTATCATTTTTTTTCAGTTTGCCATCAAAACGACATTTTTCTCCAAGTAGGCATGCTGATACAGCAATGGTTTTCATACGAGATCCTTAATATACAAAAAGAAGTAAATAGACCCAAATACCACTAAAAGATGTTAGCGCAATCGCGTAGAATGTCCTGATGCCAATCTTTTTATGTGATTGCGGATAGACTCTGCTCTGCCTTGGGGCTACGAAGATGGTATAGCTCCACAGTAATACAGTAGCCACAGATATTAAAATGTGTAGCAATAGAACAAATAGTAGATAGTCATGTGATACACCACTACTCTTGCTGAAGCCCTCAAAGCCTCCACCTACTCTGACCCCGTACTCAAAATATCCAAGAACTATAATAGTAAGGATATAGACTATGATATTCATACCCTTATGCATCGAGTATA
>CAYWGB010000239.1:0-1517 GCA_964457825.1 uncultured Campylobacterales bacterium
ACGGTAAGTTAAAGATATATGACAACCCTATTGGCGTTATAACCAACTCGCCTACTTTTGACTGGCACATGACAAATCTAAGAAATTATATAACTCTTGGAAATACAACACCAGACCCAAAAAGAGTACTCGGAATGACTCTTGAGCCACTCGGTCAAGGTGCAGGGATGTTAGGACTTCCAGGTGACTTCACGCCTCCATCACGTTTTGTAAGAGCAGCAGCATTTGCAAGCAGTACAATCCCTGCTAAAACAGCAAAGGGTGGTGTGATGCAGATGTTCCACATTCTCAACAGTTTTGATATACCTGTAGGTGCAGCAAGAACAGTAGAGGAAGGTAAAATCTTTTCTGATTATACGATGTTAACCGTAGTAAGAGACACAAAAAACCTTCGTTTCTACTACAAAACCTATGATGATCAAAATATCAAGATGGTCGATATGAAAAAATTTGATCTCGATGGTAAAAAAATCCTTAAACTTCACACATTGACAGAGCAGACATTTATTGATGTCAGTAAAAAGTTAAAATAATATTTAACATACTATAAAAGGAAATAAATGCTAAAAAAAACTGTTTCAATCCTCAGCGTTGCGATATTATCTCATAATATTGCTATCGCTGGTGGAGATATCGCACCTGTAAAAGAGCCAACTGTTGTCATCCCCACAACAGTTGAGAACAATGGAATATACCTCGGTCTAGGTATCACTGCAATGAACTTAGATAATGACCTCTCAAATGAGTCCTTTAGTGCCACAGGTATCATGTTAGAGGCAGGATATCAATTCAATAACTATCTTGCCTTGGAAGGTAGATATACCATGCATCTTGGCAACCTAGAGTATGACCATGGAGATACTACAAACCCAAACTATAGCGATTACCCTGGAGATTTTACAAATGTAGGGATTTATCTGAAACCAATGTATCGTATTGAAAACTTCTCACTTTATGGATTACTCGGTTATGGGGAAGTGACATTGACGGACTTACCTGCCCCTGGTAGTACAGGTAGTGTTGATCGTGCAGAAGATGGCTTCCAATGGGGATTAGGTATTGATTATGCTATCAATGAAAATGTCTCTGTATTTGTTGACTATATGAATGTGTATGATGACAAAGGGTTTGACTATCGAGCACAAGATGCAGACATCAGCTCTGAGTTATGGACACTCGGTCTCTCATATAAATTTTAAGGGAAATGTATAAATGAAAAGTCTATTACGTCAACAAACTATCTATCTCTTTGCAGCCACTTTCATGCTCTTGGCTTGTGGTGGAGATGGGAAAAATGGTGCAGCCTCTACTGACAATCTACTGAGTGAAGATTATATCTTTATCGATCCTATTTATCCTATCGTACCACCGGAACCATCACCATCACCAACAAATACTCCACCTGTAGCTAATGCCGGAGAAGACATAAACCTGGCAACAAGTAAACTTTTAACACTTGATGGAAGTGGAAGTTATGATGTAGATGATGATCCACTCACATACGCATGGGAATTAGT
>CAYWGB010000240.1:0-1515 GCA_964457825.1 uncultured Campylobacterales bacterium
AAAATCCTCTAGTGATTTCATACGGCATCGTCTCTGTGCCTATTTTAAAGTTTTGTATAGATCTTTGTGTCTGTGCAGCCCAGTAGGCATCTACCGGTACTTGCATCTCTCCCATAGTATCTTTTTCTATTCTAGTGGACATATTATTGGTCTCCAAAAAAGTTATTTTTATTGAGAGTGTTGATCAGTTCTTGTACAGAGGCACAAGATTTTGCAAATTGTGCTGTCTGCTTTTCATTTAAAGAGATTTCAATCAATTTCTCAACACCATTTGCACCTAATGCTACAGGAACACCAGAGACAACATCTTTATAACCATACTCACCATCTAGCATGACAGCACATGGAAAAATCTGTTTTGTATCTTTTAAGATAGCTTCAACCATGATAGAAGCAGCTTTTGCAGGTGCATAGTATGCAGAACCAGTTTGCAGATACTTAACGATCTCTGCACCACCATTTCTTGTTTTATCGACTATCTCTTCGATTTCATCATCACTTAATAGATCTGTTAATGGAACACCCGCAATAGTAGAAAATCGAGGAAGGGGCACCATATCATCACCATGACCACCCATTACAGAGGCACGAATCTGACCAGCACCATACCCTACTTTTTCATAGATAAAATGTGCCATTCTTGCACTATCAAGAATTCCAGCCATACCAATCACGCGTTATCTATCCCATCCTGTCTCTTTGATTGCTGTATATACCATGGCATCCAATGGATTTGATACTGGCACCAAGATAGCATTTGGAGAGTATTTTTTGATATCATTCACAACCTCTTTCATGATTTTTGCATTTATCATCAAAAGATCATCACGACTCATACCAGGAAGTCTTGGACTACCAGCAGTAATCACAACAACATCACAATCCGTTAATTCACTCATATCTTCAGCTACAGAGACTACTGTATGCATTCTAGCGGCATTGGCTGCTTGAGACATATCTAATGCCATACCTTTAGCACGCTCTATCTTATTGTCTCGAAGGATTATCTCATGACAAACCCCTCTCATCGCTAGCGAATACGCTACCGTTGCGCCTACATTTCCAGCGCCTACTATACCAACTCTTGAACCTTTCATACTGCTCCTTTAAGATTTTGTAGTAAAATCCATAATTACCCGATTTATAAAATCAAACAACTATAGATTTTATGATAAGAGGAGTTCTCCTCTTATCATGATAGATATTATATTGCGTCTATAATCGCATTGAGTGTTGCAGATGGACGCATTGCTTTTTCAGTTTTAGCATCATCTGGGTGATAATAACCACCAATATCTTGCGCTTTTCCTTCTATAGAGAGTAGCTCTTCGATAATTTTTACTTCATTATCTTTAAGCGCTTGGGCTACAGGTGCAAACTTTTCTGCTAACTCACTATTATCAGATTTAGCAAGTGCATCTGCCCAGTACTGCGCTACAAAGAAGTGAGAAGCTTTATTGTCAGGTTCTCCACACTTTCTTGAAGGTGCTTTGTTATTATCAAGATAACCATCAT